>CAYFPW010000007.1:0-21311 GCA_964345055.1 uncultured Steroidobacteraceae bacterium
TGGTCGCAACAGTGGAGCAGCTGGGTCAGCCTAGGCGCCTGCGGCAATGACGACCGCAGCAACGAGGAGCAGTCTGCAAATCCAGAAGCAGATTGCTGGCTGTGGCTGGAGATCGGCGCCAGCCTGAAGCTCTTTGGCGGAGTCAGCGCACTGCGCTCCAACATCACATGCGCACTGGAAGCGCTCGGTCACGAGGCGCGTACCGCAATCGCCCCTACGCCTCAGGCCGCACGACTGCTGACGCGGGCACGTGAACCGCGCTACACCTCCGACGTTGCCGCACTACGCGCCCGCCTGTCACCACTGCGCCTTGAACTGCTCGACTTGCCCGCTGCCGCACTGACGGCGCTGCGCAACTCTGGCTTCCGGCGCATCGGCGAGTTACTCGACCTGCCCGCCGACAGCGTGGCGCAACGCTTCGGACCGGAAGCCGCGCTGTATCTGCAGCGCCTCTGTGGTGAAGCGATCGAACCGATGCCAGCCGTACCCTTTCCGAAGCACTACCACGCCCGCGTGGAGTTTGGCCATGAAGTGCTGCAGGCTGCGGCACTGCTGTTTCCGTTGCAGCGCCTGCTGTGGGAACTGCAGGGCTGGTTACGCGCTGCGGATCGAGCGCTGCAACACTGCACACTGGTATTCGAACATCATGGACGAGCGGATACCGGACTGACGCTGCGTTGCTCACTCCCCAGTCGCGATGCGGCGCAATGGCTGGCACTGGCACGCGAACGCTTTCACAGTTTCACACTGCCGGCACCGGTCCGCGCACTGCACCTGCGGGCCGACGAATTCACCGCACCGGCGATCAGTCAGGCGGATTTCTTTGCGCAGGAAGCGCAGCACACACAACTCCTGCATCAGGTACTGGACCGGGTACAGGCAAGACTGGGCACACACTGCATGCAACGGCTGCACGCGACCGCCGATTACCGACCAGAATATGCCTGGCGCAGCGTCGCGACCACCGAGGCATCACCACACGTCGGGATAGAGGCTTCCAGCAACGATCCGACACCGCGTCCGTGCTGGCTGCTACGCGAGCCGCGCCCGCTGACCACGGCGCCGCGCCTGATTGCAGGACCGGAGCGCATCGAGAGCGGCTGGTGGGACCGTTGCGATGTGGCCCGCGACTATTACCTCGCCCAGGGCGCAGACGGTTCGCGGCAGTGGGTGTATCAGGATCTGCGCAACGGAATCTGGTATCTGCATGGATTATGGTCATGAGCAGACCGGACAGCCTTCCGGAGGCCGCTCCACCCGGCTATGCGGAGTTGCACTGTGTCAGCAACTTCAGCTTCTTGCGCGGCGCTTCGCATCCGGCTGAACTGGTACAGCGTGCGGCGGAACTCGGTTATCAGGCACTGGCCATTACCGATGAATGCTCCATGGCCGGTGCGGTGCGCGCCTGGGAAGCGGCACGCGCATTACCGGCGGACAGTCTCTTCCGGCTGATCGTCGGCGCCGAATTCCGCAGCAGCGATGGCCTGCATGTGGTGCTGCTGGCACCCACGCAGACGGCCTATACACAGATCTGCGCACTGATCACACGCGCCCGCCGTCGCTCACTGAAAGGCCAGTACCGACTGACACAACAGGACTTCGCGACAGGACTGGATGCCTGTCTGATGCTGTGGCTGCCCGCAACAAAGCTTCCTGAGCTCGCACCTGCTGACGCTGTCGAAATGCTCCAGGCGCAGGGACATTGGCTGCGTGCTCAGTTCGGTGAACGCCTGTGGCTCGCAGTGGAACTGCATCGCGGAGCGCGCGATGCGGCTCTTCTACATCTTTGTCAGGCGTTGGCGCAGCACTGCGACATTCCACTGGTCGCCGCCGGCGACGTCCACATGCATCGCCGCTCGCGTCGCCTGCTGCAGGATGTACTGACCGCGACACGACATCGCTGCACCGTCGCCGCGGCCGGACGGCGCCTGTTCCCAAACGGCGAGCGGCATCTGCGTACGCTGACCGTGCTGCAGAAGCTATATCCACCGGAGCTGCTGACTGAGACACTGCGGATCGCTGCGTGCTGCACATTCTCGCTCGGCAACCTGCGCTATGAATATCCGCCCGAGCTGGTACCAGCCGGCATGGTCGCCGGCGTTTACCTGCGCGCACTCACCGAGGCCGGCGCAGCACGCCGTTGGCGCGGTGGCGTGCCGCTTGATGTGCAGGCACTGCTCGACAAGGAACTGGCTCTGATCAGCGAGCTGCGCTACGAGCACTATTTCCTCACCGTGCACGACATCGTTGCCTATGCCCGCAGTCGCGGCATTCTCTGCCAGGGACGCGGATCAGCCGCCAACTCGGCAGTCTGCTACGCACTGGGCATCACCGAGGTGGATCCGCAACGCGGCACCCTACTGTTTGAGCGCTTCATCAGTCGCGAACGTCAGGAGCCGCCCGACATCGATGTCGATTTCGAGCACGAGCGGCGCGAGGAAGTCATCCAGTACCTGTATCGCAAGTACGGTCGCGAACGCACTGCGCTGACCGCCGTGGTCAGCAGCTACCGCAACCGCAGTGCACGCCGCGATGTGGCACGCGCACTGGGACTGGATCCGGCAATACCCCCGCCTGAAGAGGAGTCGAGGCGCTTTGAGGCGCTGGTCGAGATGCTGAAGGGTTTCCCACGCCACCTCTCACAGCATGTTGGAGGCTTCGTCATCTCGGGCACGCCGCTACACGAACTGGTACCGATTGAGAACGCGTCAATGCCTGAACGCACCGTCATCCAGTGGGACAAGGACGATCTCGACGCACTCGGCCTGTTGAAAGTCGATGTTCTGGCCCTCGGCATGTTGAGTGCGATTCGTCGCACGCTCGAACTCACGGCGCAGCATCGCGGCTGGCCAGTGCGCATGCAAGACATCCCGGCCGAAGATCCTGCCACCTACGACATGATCAGTCGCGCTGACACCGTGGGCGTGTTCCAGATCGAGTCACGCGCACAGATGAGCATGCTGCCGCGACTGAAGCCACGCACCTTTTACGATCTGGTCATCGAAGTGGCCATCGTACGACCCGGACCGATCCAGGGCGGCATGGTGCACCCGTACCTGCGGCGGCGTGCGGACCCCTCCAGCGTGAGCTATCCCAGCCCGCAACTGGAGAAAGTACTGACGCGCACGCTCGGCGTACCGATCTTTCAGGAACAGGTGATGCAGATCGCCATGGTCGCGGCCGACTTCACGCCCGGCGAGGCTGACCAGCTGCGCCGCTCGATGGCCGCCTGGAAACGCAAGGGTGGGCTGGAGCCTTATCGCGACCGCATCCTCTCCGGCATGCGCAAGAACGGCTACTCCGAGGCATTCGCCGAACAGATCTACCAACAGATCCGCGGTTTCGGCGAGTACGGATTTCCCGAGTCGCATGCTGCGTCATTTGCGCTGCTGACCTACGTCTCCTGCTGGCTCAAGTGTCACGAGCCGGCCGCTTTTTTCGCAGCCCTCCTCAACAGCCAACCAATGGGCTTCTACCAACCGGCACAGCTGCTGCAGGCAGCGCGCCGCGCCGGCGTACCGGTGCGGCCACCCGATGTCCTGCACAGCGAATGGGACTGCACACTGGAGCCTACTGAGACCGCGGATGTGCTGGCACTGCGCATTGGCCTGCGGCAAGTGCGCTCACTGCGCGAGAGTGATGGACGCCGCATCGCGCTACGGCGTCGCGAGCACGGTGAGTTCAGCGACATCGCGGCACTGGCCACCGTGGTACAGCTTGATCGCGGCGCTATCCGCGCCCTGGCCGCGGCCGGTGCACTGCGCTCGCTGAGCGCTCACCGCCACGATGCGCTGTGGCGCGCACTGGCCGTCGAGCCGCTGCCGCCGCTGCTCGCCGGCACTGCGCCGCACGAAGCGGCTATCCATGCACCGCCCCCCACCGAGGCACAGGACATCCTCGCCGATTATCACCAACTTGGACTGACCACCGGACGACACCCATTGGCGCTGATGCGTCCCTGGCTGAGTCAGCACCACATCCGCAGCGGGGATGAACTGCAGACGCTCGCTGATGGCAGCCCGGTGCGCGTCGGCGGACTGATCACGCATTTGCAGCGACCCGGTACCGCTGCCGGCGTTGCCTTCATGTCGTTAGAAGACGAGACCGGCATCGTGAACGTAATCCTGTGGGAACAGGTTTTTGAAACGCAGCGACAGATCGCGACACGGGCCAGTCTTCTGGTGGTCAGCGGCACCCTACAGCGACAGAACAGCGTGACACACGTGATTGCACGTCGCCTGCATGATCGCTCGCACTGGCTGGAAGAATTGCCGCGCCGTTCGCGCGACTTCCGCTGAAAAACTCCTCAGCCCGAAGGCCGACGCAGAAGAACCGGCGCGGCAGCGCGCAGGTAAGCGAACATTGATGCCAGCGTCAGCACCGCAGCCACGCCAAGCAGCCAGACACCGAGCTGGTAGATCGGGAGGCCCAGGAAGGAGTGACGATAAAGCAGCAGGCTCAGGCCCACCATCTGCAGGATGGTCTTGTATTTGCCAAGCACTGAGACGGCCACCAGCCCCCGCTCGCCCAGCACCGCCATCCATTCGCGCAGTGCCGAAACGGCAATCTCGCGACCGACGATCACGATGGCAGCCAGCACCATCAGCCAGCGGGAATCACGGCTGACGATCAGCAACAGCGCCACCGTGACAATGAGCTTGTCCGCGACCGGATCGAGGAATGCACCGAGCGGCGTGGTCTGCCCCAGACGCCGTGCCAGATAGCCGTCAAGCGAATCCGTGATGGCCGCCGCGGCGAACACCAGTCCCGCGGCCGGATAAAACCAGCGCAACGGCTCGGCCACACCGCAATAAAACAGCACGATCACCAGCGGGATCGCCAGGATGCGCAACCAGGTCAGGACATTGGGCAGATTCCAGATCACATCATTCCCCCGGATGGAGATGATCATAAAGCGTTGCGGCCAAGGCTGCTCCGATTCCGGGTGCGCTCTGCAGATCATCCATGCTGGCGCGCAGGACACCCTGCAACCCGCCGAAATGCGTCAGCAACGCCCGGCGCCGGGCCGGCCCAAGCCCCTCCACGGTTTCAAGAATGGATTCGCGATAGCGTCGCGCCCTGCGCCGGCGGTGTCCGCTGACTGCAAAACGGTGGGCCTCGTCCCGCACTCGCTGCAGCAGATGTAGCACCGGACTGTCGGCCGGCAGCACGTCCGCCACCTCGCTTCCCGGGCGATGAAACTGCTCCTGTCCGGGGCGGCGCGAGGGTCCCTTGGAGATACCCAGCACACACAGCCCGGTGCATTGCGCCTCATCGAGCGCCTGCATCACGGCATTGACCTGCGCGCGGCCACCATCGATCAGCAATAGATCCGGTCGCGGCGAGTCACCGGCGACAATTCGACGGGCATGGCGCAAGACGGCATTGTGAAGCGCGGCATAGTCATCGCCCGGCGTGACATCATCGATATTGAAGCGCCGATAACTGCGTTTGTCCGCACCCTCCGGACCAAACACCACGCATGAGGCCACGGTCCCCTCGCCGCCCAGATGACTGATATCCAGGCACTCAATGCGCTGCGGAGGCGAAGACAGTCCGAGCCAACGTCCCAGCTCAGCCGCCGCAGCGGCCGTCGCCTCCGCACCTGCGCCACTCATGCGCAGCATCTGCTCCGCGTTCTGCGCGGCCAGCCGCGTCCAGCGTCGTGCCAGACCGCGTCGTGCATGAAACACACGAACCGGTGAATGCACTAAGGACTCGATCGCCGTCGTCAATGCCGCAGCATCGGATAGCTCAAGATGCGTGGCTACTTCAGCCGGTGCCGATTGAGTCCCATAGCGAAGAAGGAGAAATGCTGCGAGGGTCTCGTCAGCGGCGCCGAGGTTCGATGAAGTCTGGGTCTGCGTACCGAGAACTTGGCCGTCACGCACGGTCAGCACCGTGATGGCAAAGCGTCCCGGCTCACCCACAATGGCCACGGCATCCAGATCGCGCGGCCGTGGCGCATTGGCCACCTGCTGCGTCTGCACTTCCTTCAGATCGGCGATCTGATCACGCAGCAGCGCGGCCTGCTCATACTGTCGCGCTTCCGCAGCCTGTTCCATGCGCCGCTGCAGGTCGGCAGCCACTTCCTCGCTCCGACCTTCGAGCACACGCAACGCTCCCTGCAGATTGCGTCGGTAATCCTCGGGACTGATCAAACCCACGCAGGGCGCGGTACACCGGCCAATCTGATACTGCAGACAGGGACGACTCCGATGGGCAAAAAAACTGTCGCGACAGTTCCGGATGCGGAACACCTTCTGCAGATGCTGCAGGGTCTCGCGCGCGGCCCAGGAATTTGGAAATGGCCCGAAGCGACGCCCTTCAGGCCTTCGCGGACCACGCCAGTAAACCAGTCGCGGAAACTCATGCCCGTCCGGACACAGGATTTCCGGATAAGATTTATCGTCGCGCAGGATCACATTGTAACGGGGCCGGTGCGCCTTGATCAGATTGCACTCGAGCAGCAGCGCTTCGGTCTCCGAATTGACGATGGTGACCTCGATGCGCGCAACACGCTGGAGCATGGCCGCCACCTTGGGCGCCTGAGGCCGCGAACTGAAATAGCTGGCCACACGCGTACGTAGATGCGCCGCCTTGCCAACGTAGATGAGTACATCGCCCGCGTCGTACATCCGGTAGACACCGGGACGACGCGGCAGCGAGCGGATCAGCGACTTGAAATCGGGTCGGTCTGCGGCCATGGGGTACGCAGTCAGGCCGCGAGCATGGAATCAGCTGCGTTGCCGACTGCGCTCAGCGATCAGCATGGCAAGCTCGAGCGCCTGCTCGTAATTGAGACGCGGATCCACATGCGAGCGGTAGGCACGCTGCAGATCGGCATCGGTCAAACCGCCCGCACCACCGGTGCACTCGGTGACATCCTCCCCTGTCAGTTCGATGTGGGCTCCACCCAGGTAAGAACCCATCTCGCGGTGAATCGAGAAAGACAGATCGATCTCACGCAGAATATTTTCGAAGCGCCGGGTCTTGAGCCCACCCGCGGTGGTCTCGGTGTTGCCATGCATCGGGTCGCAGACCCACAGCACGCTGTGCCCGGTACGACGTACGGCATCGATGACGCGCGGAAGATGACGCTCGATTTCCTTCACACCAAAGCGATGGATCAGCGTCAGCCGACCCGGCTGGTTATCCGGATTGAGTGTGGTGACAACTTCCTGGAGCCACTCATCCGTCATGGCAGCGCCCACTTTGACACCCACCGGATTGGCGATGCCACGGAAATACTCCATGTGAGCATCGCCCGGCTGCGCCGTACGCATGCCGATCCAGGGCATGTGGGTGGAGAGGTTGTACCAGCGCTGCTGACGCTGAATGTAGCGCGTCTGCGCCTGCTCGTAGAGCAGATGCAGACCCTCATGACTGCAGAAGAAATCCACGCGGGTGGAATCAGCAACCCGCTGCCCGGTGAGCGATTCGAAGAAGTCCAGCGCATCACCAATGGATGCAACGATACGCTGATAGGACTCACGCAGCGGCGCGTGATGCATGAAACCGAGGTCCCAGTATTCTGGATGGTGCAGGTCGGCAAAGCCGCCATCGACCAGCGCGCGCACAAAATTCATAGTGAGCGCCGCACGCTCGTAGCCCCGCAGCAGCAACTGCGGATCCGCCCGGCGGGCCTCCGGGGTGAATTCCGGACGGTTCACCAGATCGCCGCGATAGGCCGGCAATGTCACGCCCTCACGCGTCTCCACTTCAGCGGAGCGCGGCTTGGCGTACTGCCCTGCAAACCGACCCACGCGAACGATGGGACGCTTCATGCTCTGCAGTAGCACCAGGCTCATCTGCAGCAGCACCTTCAGCTGCTTAGCAATCCGGTCCGACTCGCAATCCGCTAACGTCTCGGCGCAGTCTCCACCCTGCAGCAGGAAAGCCTCGCCATTCTGGGCACGAGCCAGCCGCTCACGGAGGTTGTCGACTTCCCACGACACCACCACAGGCGGCAGACGCGAAAGACTGGCGACGACACTCTGGAGCGCGCCAGTGTCCTCATACGTGGGCTGCTGCTGAGCGCGACGTGCCTGCCAACTGGCTGGATGCCAAGCGTTCTGATCTGTGGATCGCATGGCGAGATTCTAACACGCAGAGCCGCTGGAACCGGCGCTGCTTTCCAGGACTAACCGCTGCTTGGCGCGCTGCCAGAGCGCCTCCCAGTCCTCCGGAGTCATTCCCTCCAGACTGAGACCCTCCTCTTGCGCCAGCTTTTCCATCGCGGCAAAGCGGCGCTCGAACTTGCTGTTTGCGGCCCGCAGCGCGCCCTCGGGATCCAGCCCGTGCAGACGCGCCACATTCACAACCGAGAAGAGAACGTCTCCCAACTCATCCTCAAGCTCTGCACGACGGGTCGGGTCCACTGCACAGGCGCTGGCTGCGTCATCCATCTCCTGCAGCTCCTCGTCGAGCTTGCGCCGGGCACCATCCGCCGCTGGCCAGTCGAACCCAACCTGCGCCGCGCGCCGACCAAGCTTCGCGGCGCGCGTCAGCGCTGGCAGAGCCAGCGGCACGTCGGCCAGCACACCGACCTCACCACGGGCAGCTCGCTCCGCGCGTTTACCCTCATCCCACTGACGCGAGAGCTCGCCGAGATTGCCGTCGCCACGGCCGGCAAAGACATGAGGATGACGCCGGACCAGTTTGTCGTGGATCCCGCGTGCCACCTGCGCGAAATCAAACCAGTCTCGCTCCTCCGCCAGTTGGGCGTGAAAGACCACCTGGAAAAGCAGATCGCCCAGCTCGTCACGGATCGGTCCCGGCTCACCGCGCTCGATCGCAGCAGCCAGCTCGTAAGCCTCCTCGATCGTGTAGGGCGCAATGCTGGCGAAGTCCTGGGCCCGGTCCCAGGGGCACCCGTGCTGCGGGTCACGCAGCCTTCTCATTAGCGATAGCAGCGGGCTCAGCCCATCCGGCTCACTCATCAGCGGCATCCATCAGCAACGCGCGTAGTGCCAGCAACATGCCCGCGGTGGCGCCCCAAATCAGACGCTCCCCATACAGCAAATCGTGCGCATGCACGGTGAAGCCACGCAACTCGCGAGTACTGGGTTGGTACCGGCGACGGTCACATATGACCTGCAACGGTACACTGAGCACGTCAGCGACTTCACGTGTGTCCGCGTTCACAACAAAACCCGTTTCGAGCCACGCCACCACCGGGGTAATACGAAAGCCGGTCAATACCAGATGGTCCGGCAGGTAGCCGAGCGGTCGCACGAAGCGCGAATCGATCCCTATCTCCTCGGCCGTTTCCCGCATGGCGGCAGCCAGCGGCGCAGTATCGTGGGTCTCGATGCGACCACCCGGAAAGCTAATCTGGCCGGCATGATGGGCCAGATGAGGCGAGCGCTGCGTCAGCAGTACATGCGGCACGCCATCCAGATCGAACAGCGGCAGCAATACGGCAGCCGCGACCGGTTCGGACTCGAGGCAGGCCAGCATCGCAGGCGTTGGCCCCAACTCCGTGCCACCCATGCGCCAGTGCTCGCGGCGATGTTCAGGGGCGCGCAACAGGCGCCGCTCGAGCAGCGCCAACCAGTTCGGAGGAACCGCTTCATCCGCGCTCCCGGCGCCCCCATCCAAGGGCAGACCCTTAGCGACGCGTAACTCACCCACGCCGTGATTGCGGATGCGATGGGAAGACTCACTCATTGCGTTATGATAATCGCATGGACTCAAGTCACCTGCACGCCCTATCACCCGTCGATGGTCGCTATGCCGCCACTGCAGCTCCGCTGCGCGACGTCTTCTCGGAATCTGCACTGATACTCGAGCGCATTCGCGTCGAGGCACTATGGCTCCAGCATCTTGCGGCTGCAGCTCCGGAGCTCGCCGGGTCATCGTTTCCGGCAACCGTCCGCGATCTGTTGCAAGCACTGTATGCCGACCCGGGCGCCGACGCCGCCGCTCGCGTCAAGGACATCGAGCGCAGCATCAACCACGACGTGAAGGCGGTCGAGTACTTCGTGCGCGAGCGGCTTGCGGCCGCGGGGGCAAGCCCAGCGACGCTCGAACTGGTGCACTTCGGCTGCACATCCGAGGACATCAACAACCTCGCCTACGCACGCATGCTGCTGCGCGCCCGGGAGCAAGTCTTCATGCCTGAGCTGCAGCGGCTGCAGCAGTCGCTGGCCGAATTGGCGCGCAACCATGCCGCGCTGCCGATGCTGGCTCGCACGCATGGCCAGCCCGCCAGCCCCACAACGCTGGGCAAGGAGGCCGCCAACGTACTGGCCCGCCTGCAGCGCGCGACGCAGCGTCTCGCTGCCGTGCGCATCCTTGGAAAGTTCAATGGCGCGGTGGGCAATTTTAATGCACACCACAGCGCGCTCCCGAATCTGGACTGGCGCGCTGTCAGCGCCCGCTTCGTAGCCGCCCAGCAGCTTGAGGCCAATGCTTTCACCACCCAGATCGAACCGCATGACTGGATTGCTGAGTACTGCGACGCGCTGGCCGCACTGAACGTGATCCTGATCGACCTGTGCCGGGATTTCTGGGGCTACATTTCGCTCGGCTATCTCCGACAGAAGGCACGCGCCGGGGAAGTCGGCTCATCGACGATGCCGCACAAGGTCAACCCGATCGACTTCGAGAATGCCGAAGGCAACTTCGGCATCGCCAACGCACTGTTGCGCCACTTCGCCGACAAGCTGCCGATCTCGCGCTGGCAGCGCGACCTCACCGATTCGACCGTGCTGCGCAACGTGGGCGTGGCCTGTGCGCATGCACTGATCGGCTGGAAAGCCCTGCAGCGCGGCCTGAGCCGTGTCGAGCCGGACGCTGTCCGTATGCGCGCTGATCTGGACGACGCTTGGGAAGTGCTCGGGGAGGCCATCCAGACCGTGTTGCGGGCCGCAGGCGTACCCAATGGCTACGAGCTGCTGAAGGATTTCACCCGCGGGCAGCGCATCGACGGCGCGGCCATGCGGCACTTCATCAACACATTGCCGCTGCCGGAAGACACACGGTCGCGCCTGGCCGGGCTGAAGCCACACGATTACATCGGTCTGGCCACACCGCTGGCGACAGCTCTGGTTGATGGCGGCTGATGGACAGTCAGTGACCCCGTTCACAGCCCGCCGTTACGCGGCTGTGAAGCCTGTAACGCCGCGCACAGGAGGCAGTGCCTACCATGCGCGGCATGTCCACCCTGTATTCATGACGCTTCGCCACTCAGCGCGTGGCGGCCAGCGCCCAGCGACTGCTCAGCCTGTGCACTACCGATCTGGAGCCTGCGGTCTACGATCAATCTTATTTCACGGAGCTCGCCAAGCGCCTTGTTCTGGGCAATCCGTTCGTGCGCATCCGCATCCTGGTTCGCGATCAGGGGCGTATGAATTCGGTCAGCGACCGTTTCGTGTCGATGGCGCGCCGACTCAGCCATTGCCTCTCCGATACCGGCAGCATGATCTTCCACGCTGGCCCGGATCGCTGGGACGGCGTCACCGTGCAGCACAACCCAACGAAGAGTCTGCGCCTGTAGCGCGAATTCGAGAGCGCATGGCGCGAGGCCGAAGCGCACGTGCAACTGCACTCCGGCTACCGCTGAACAACACATGACTCTGCAGCCTGATGTCACGGTTGCGGCGGTCATTGAGCGTCAGCAGCGCTTTCTTATCGTTGAAGAGCGCATCGAATCCCGCATCGTCTTTAACCAGCCTGCCGGGCGGGTCGAGCGCGGCGAGTCGCTGCTGGCCGCTGTCAGCCGCGAAACATGTGAGGAGACCGCCTGGCAGTTCACTCCCTTGTCACTGGTCGGCATCTACCTCTGGCGCAATCCGCGCTCAGGGCGTGACACGCTCCGGTTCACCTTCACCGGCACCATCGGCACACACGATCCAAACCAAGCTTTGGATCATCCGATCATCGCAGCCCACTGGCTAACCCGCGCGGAGCTGCAGGCGCGCACTGAGGCGCTGCGCTCCCCGGTGGTGTTGCGCTGTGTTGATGACTATCTCGCTGGCCAGCGCCTACCCCTGTCGGCCATTGCCGAGTTCGGCCTCGGAGCCTGAATCGCGGTAACGGGCCGGTCATTCGGCCCATCAACCACTACAATGTCGGCCATGCAGTCAGTGCGTGGCGTTCCCGTGATCGTGGGCCTTTCCGGCGGCGTCGATTCCGCTGTGGCTGCGCTGCGCCTGGTGCGCGCCGGTGCCGAGGTTCAGGCGCTTTACATGGAGAACTGGGACGGCGACGACGAGTACTGCACGAGTGCGCAGGACTATCAGGATGCACGGGCCGTGGCCCGCGAGCTCGGCATTGTCCTGCATCGGGTCAATTTCACCGCCGCCTATCGCGAACGGGTCTTCGCGGATTTCCTGGCCGGCTATGCCGCCGGCCAGACCCCCAACCCCGACGTGCTGTGTAACCGCGAGATCAAGTTTGGCCTGTGCACGGCCTACGCACGCCGGCTTGGTGGCAGGCTGTTCGCCACCGGACACTATGCGCGCCTGCGCACCGACAGCGATGGCCCCGCACTGCTCAAAGCCGTGGATCCCGACAAGGACCAGAGTTATTTCTTGCACGCGGTACCCCGTAGCGAATTCACCGGCGTGCTGTTCCCACTGGGGGAATTGTTCAAGCCGCAGGTTCGGGAGATGGCGCGCGAGGCCGGTCTGCCCGTGTGCAGCAAGCCCGACAGCACCGGCATCTGCTTCATCGGCGAGCGCCCCTTCGCGGATTTTCTGGCTCGCTACCTGCCGGAGAACCCTGGAGCGATTGAGACCCTCGCTGGCGAGCGCGTGGGGACACACCGCGGGCTGCACTTCTACACCCTGGGACAGCGCGAGGGCCTGATGATCGGCGGCGCCGCCGGGTACGCGCCAGAGCCGTGGTATGTCGTCGGAAAGGAGCCGCAGCGAAACATTCTGCGGGTGGCACAGCGGCACGAACGCGCAGCTCTGGAAACCCGGCGCCTGCGCACCACGGCAAGCAACTGGCTGGCCGTCCGGCGCGAGGGTATCTGGCCGGCAACGGTCAAGATCCGCTACCGCCAGCCCGATCAGAGGGTGAGCGTCCAGACCCTGCCCGATGACCACCTGGAACTGCGCTTCGATCAGCCGCAGCGGGCGGCCACCGTAGGCCAGTACGCGGTTCTCTACGACGGAGAACGCTGCCTGGGCGGGGCACAGATCGCCGAAACCCGATAAAATGGGCGTTCTATTTCCGGAGGAATCATGACCGACAGCTTCAAGGCCCACAGCACCCTGGCGAGTGGCGGACAGAATTACGAGTATTGGAACCTTCTGGCCTTGGGCGCCGAGCGCGTGGCCCGCCTGCCCTATTCGCTCAAGATCCTGCTGGAAAACCTGCTGCGCTTCGAGGATGGCGTTAACGTCACGCGCAAGGACATCGAAGCACTGCTGAACTGGGATGCGAAGGCTGCACCCTCCTACGAAATTTCATTCACGCCCGCTCGCGTCATCATGCAGGACTTCACGGGCGTACCCTGCGTGGTCGACCTGGCCGCGATGCGCGAAGCCGTCACCCGTCTGGGCGGCGATGCCCGCAAGGTCAATCCGCTGGCGCCGGCCGAACTGGTCATCGACCACTCTGTGCAGGTGGATGAATACGGCACGCCGCACGCGCTGGCCGACAACAATCGCATCGAATTCGAGCGCAACGGGGAGCGTTACTCCTTCCTGCGCTGGGGCCAGAGCGCCTTTGATAACTTCAAGGTCGTGCCGCCCAACACCGGCATCGTGCATCAGGTCAACCTCGAGTACCTCGGTCGCGTCGTGTTCGCGAAGGAAGGCGCATCGAAGCAGGCCTATCCCGACACCGTCGTGGGCACGGATTCGCACACCACCATGATCAACGGTCTGGGCGTGCTGGGCTGGGGCGTCGGCGGCATCGAGGCCGAGGCGGCCATGCTCGGCCAGCCGGTCACGATGCTGATCCCGCAGGTCATTGGCTTCAAGCTCAGCGGTCAGCTCAAGCCCGGCTGCACGGCCACCGATCTGGTGCTAACGGTCACCGAGATGCTTCGCAAGAAGGGCGTGGTGGACAAGTTTGTCGAATTCTTTGGCGACGGTCTGGCCCATCTCCCGCTGGCTGACCGCGCCACCATCGGCAACATGTCGCCAGAATTCGGCAGCACCTGCGCCATCTTCCCGATCGACGAGGAAACCGTGCGTTACCTGCGCCTCTCGGGTCGCCCCGAGGAGCAGGTGGCACTGGTCGAAAGCTATGCGAAGGCCCAAGGTCTGTGGCGCGTCAACGGCGCCAAGGCTGCCGACTATACCGACGTGCTGGAGCTCGACATGTCGACGGTCGAACCCAGCCTCGCCGGTCCGAGCCGCCCGCAGGATCGCGTGCCGCTGCGAGTCGCAAAGACGACCTTCCAGACGCATTACCGCAAGCAGGTCGACGAGCGCGCCAAGAAAAACGCTGCTGCCACCGGCAAGGCGGATGTGACGTTGGCCGGCAAGAGCTTCGAGTTGCAGGACGGCGCCGTGCTGATCGCTGCAATCACCAGCTGCACCAACACCTCCAATCCCTACGTTCTAATGGCGGCTGGCCTCGTGGCCCGCAACGCCCGCAAGCTGGGGCTGACCAGCAAGCCCTGGGTGAAGACCAGCCTGGCACCGGGCTCGCGTGTGGTCGAGGACTACCTGCAGGACGCCGGTCTGCTGGATGATCTGGCCGGCATCGGCTTCAACCTCGTCGGCTTCGGCTGCACCACCTGCATCGGCAATTCAGGTCCGCTGAAGGCGGAGATCTCCGCCGGCATCAAGACCGGCGACATCATCGGCTGCTCGGTGCTCTCCGGTAACCGCAACTTCGATGGCCGCGTGCACCCGGAGATCAAGCAGAACTACTTGGCCTCGCCGCCGCTGGTCGTGGCCTATGCACTCGCCGGCTCGCTGAATGTTGATCTGAACACCGATGCTCTGGGTACTGGTAGCAATGGCCAGCCCGTGTACCTGAAGGACATCTGGCCCACCCCTCAGGAAGTGGCCAGCTACGTCGAGAAGCACATCACTTCCGCGATGTTCCGCAAGAGCTACGGCGGTGTCTTCAAGGGCGATCAGCGCTGGCAGGCCATCAAGGCGCCGACCGGCAATGTGTATGCCTGGGACGCCAAGTCCACCTATGTGAAGAACCCGCCTTACTTCGACGGCATGACGATGACGCCGCCGCCCGTCGCGGACATCCGCGCCGCGCGCGCGCTGGCCCTGCTGGGTGATTCAGTGACCACGGATCACATCTCGCCAGCCGGCAACATTGCCAAGACCAGCCCGGCGGCGAAGTACCTCATGGAACAGGGTGTGCAGCCCGCCGACTTCAATCAGTACGGCGCACGCCGTGGCAACCACGAAGTCATGATGCGCGGCACCTTTGCCAACATCCGTCTGCGCAACCTGCTGTTGCCGGGCACCGAGGGTGGCGTGACGCTACATGTGCCCAGTGGCGAGCAGTTGAGCATCTATGACGCTGCCATGCGCTACAAGGCCGAAAAGACCCCGCTGATCATCGTGGCGGGCAAGGAGTATGGCACCGGCTCATCACGCGACTGGGCGGCCAAGGGCACCATGCTCCTGGGCGTCAAGGCCGTGATCGCCGAGAGCTACGAGCGCATCCACCGCTCGAATCTGATTGGCATGGGCGTGTTGCCACTGCAGTTCATCGACGGTCAGAACGCATCGTCGCTAGGCCTTACGGGCAAGGAAACCTTCGACATCCAGGGTCTCGACGGCGGCAACGCTCGTTCGATCACCGTGGTTGCCACGCCCCCGGGTGGTGCTGCGCCGATCCGCTTCGAGGTTCGTGTGCGCATCGACACGCCGAAGGAGCGCGAGTACTTCCGTCATGGCGGCATCCTGCAGTACGTGCTGCGGCAGCTGGCCTCTGGCGGCAAGGCGGCCTGAGGCCGCCCGGCCGATCGTGCGTATCGTGGCGCGCCTCTAGGGCCCCTACGCACGATCGGCGCCATGAACTCACCCCGCACGCTCGCGATCTTCGATCTCGACGGTACTATCAGCCGTCGAGACACCTTCACCCCTTACGTATTCGGCTGGCTGGCGCGGCATCCCGCCCGCTGGTGGCGTCTGATACTCATGCTCCCCACGCTATT
The DNA here is from genome assembly GCA_964345055.1 of uncultured Steroidobacteraceae bacterium. Taxonomy (GTDB): domain Bacteria; phylum Pseudomonadota; class Gammaproteobacteria; order Steroidobacterales; family Steroidobacteraceae; genus FEN-1191. The sequence goes on from CAYFPW010000007.1 coordinate 16,097, forward strand.
GGCCTTCGCGCTGGGCCGGGCCAGTCGCGGGCATCTCAAAGGCCAACTGCTGCACCAGACTCTGGGAGGACTGCCGCGCCACGCCGTGCAGCAATGGACCGCGCAGCATGTGCACCAGCTGCTGCAACACGGGTTATTCGCCGCCGCTCTGGAGCGCATCCGTTGGCATCGTGAGGCGGGACACTACCTCGTCCTGATGTCGGCCAGCGTCGACTGCTTCGTACCGGCGCTTGGCAGTGCTCTGGGCTTCGATGAAACGATTTGCTCGCAAGCTCGCTGGAATTTCGATGACACGCTGGATGGCCGACTCATCGGAGCGAATTGCCGCGGCGAGGAAAAGCTGCGCCAGCTTCGGGCCTTGAAGGCACGGCTGTCGCCAGACGACATCTGGGCCTATGGCAACAGCCGCGCCGACCTGATCCATATGCGGGAGGCGACGCAAGGCGTCTACGTCAACGGTCCGTCGCGCGATCTATCCTCTGCACTGTCTCACATCGTCAACGAACGCTGGACATGAGCGCTCCGTTCGATCCTATGGCCACGGCGGCACAGCCGGCACATAATCAACGCATCGCGGAATGAGTTTGGGAGCCCCACATGCTGATCCGCCGCCCTGACGACATCAGACCCTCCGAAATCACACCGGAGTCAGCATTCCTCAAGCGCCGCGCCACGCTCGCGGCCCTCCTCGGTACTGCCGCTGCCACGGCCCTGCCGCGCGCCTTTGCCGCTGAAGGCGCACCGCCCGCCGCACCACCAGCGCCGAATCTGACGTACACCAAGAATGCTCGCTACACCCTTCCCAACGACACACCCAACAGCTGGGCCGAAGTCACCGGGTACAACAATTTCTATGAGTTCGGCACCGACAAGACCGACCCCGCACGCAACGCTGGCACGCTGCGAACAAAGCCATGGAGTGTCGAAATCGCCGGCGAGGCCGAAGTGCGCGGCAAATTCACCTTCGAAGACATCGTCAAGCCACATGCGCTCGAAGAGCGCATCTACCGCTTTCGCTGCGTCGAAGCCTGGTCGATGGTCATCCCATGGGTAGGCTTTCCCTTGGGAGATTTGCTGAAGCGTTTCAAGCCCACCTCCAAGGCCAAGTACGTCGAATTCACAACGCTGCTGGACCCACGGCAAATGCCCGGGCAAAGCCTACCGGTGCTGGATTGGCCCTACGTCGAGGGTCTGCGGATCGACGAAGCTATGCACCCACTGACGCTTCTGGTCACCGGCGTGTACGGTCGTGAGCTGCCCAACCAGAACGGCGCCCCGTTGCGGCTGATGGCCCCGTGGAAATACGGTTTCAAGAACGTGAAGTCTATCGTCAAGATCCGCTTCACCGAGCAGCAGCCGCGCAACAGCTGGAATGTCGCAGCCCCGAATGAATACGGCTTCTACGCCAATGTGAACCCACTGGTGGATCATCCGCGCTGGAGTCAGGCCAGCGAGCGCCGTATCGGTGGCGGGTTCTTTGCCAAGCGCCAGCCAACACTGCCTTTCAACGGCTATGCCGAGCAGGTGGCGGGCCTGTACACCGGTATGGATCTCAGACGCTATTTCTGACCAACGCACCGCTCTGCGACCACCCGTCATGACCCGCGACCAACGTTATCGCTGGCTGTTCAAACCGCTGGTGTTCGTCACCTGTGTGGTGCCGCTGGTCTGGGCGATTGCAGGCGTGCTGGTCGCCAGCGGGATCACTCTGCCCGCTTCGATCCCGGTACCCGCACTGGGCGCCGACCCGGTCCGCCGCGTGCTGGGCATCTTTGGCAAGACCGCCCTGAACCTGCTGCTGGTGACGCTGGCCATCACACCACTGCGCCAGCTCAGCGGCAACACCCACCTGCTGCGTTTCCGCCGCATGCTGGGCCTGTTTGTGTTTTTTTACGCCCTGCTCCATCTCGCGGTGTATCTGCTTTTCCAGAGCTTCAGCGCGCCGGAAATTGTCCGGGACATCACCCGGCGTCCGTACATCACCATCGGATTCACGGCTGTGCTGTTACTAGTGCCGCTGGCAGCAACTTCAACCAACAGCATGATGCGGCGCCTGAAGAAACGCTGGCACGCCTTGCACCGCCTGATCTACCCCATCGCGATACTGGGCGTGTGGCACTACTGGTGGCAGATCAAGCGCGACATCCGCCAGCCGCTGCTGTACGCCTTTCTGCTCGCGCTGCTGCTCGGCTGGCGCGTCTGGAAACACTGGTCGGGTCGCGCTCGGCCGACAACCGCGAATGGTCTTACATAGACGTGCGCGCTTCCCAAAGTTCAGGGAAGAATCGCAGTTTCAGCGCCTTGGCCAGATAACTGACGCCCCCCGTCCCACCGGTTCCCGGCTTGTGCCCGATGATGCGCTCAACGGTTTTCATGTGTTGGAAGCGCCAGAGCTGAAAGCGATGATCGAGATCGATTAGGCGCTCGGCCAACTCGTACAAGTCCCAGTCCTTTTCCGCATTGTGATACACGCCAAGCCAGGCGCCGGTGACCTGCTTGTGCGGCAGGTACGCCACGCTGAAATCACGCGTCAATAGTTCCGCCGGCACGCCATAGCCGCGCCGTGACAGCAAGCGGAGCACCTCGTCGTAGAGACTGGGCGCGTGCAGCGAACGCTCCAGCGCGGCATAGTGCGCCGGGTCGCGCCGGTGCACCTGAATCATGTCCGGGTGCTTGTTGCCCAGCGCGAATTCCACCATGCGGTATTGGAAGGACTGGAATCCCGAGGAGCGCCCGAGCGCATTGCGGAACGCGGAATAGTCCGCCGGCGTCATCGTGGCCAGCACATCCCACACCGCCATCAACTGTGCCTGCACGCGACTGATACGTCCGAACATCTTGAACGAGGGGTCCAGATCGTCGCGACGAACGCACTCCATCACCGCCTCCAGCTCATGCAGCATGAGCTTCAGCCAGAGCTCGGAGACCTGGTGCACCACGATGAACAGCATCTCATCGTGCTCGCTGGTCAGCGGCTTTTGCGCTGCGAGCAGCTGCGCCAGCTGCAGATATTCCCCATAGGACTGCGAACTGCCGAGGTCCCAGTGGACTGGCTCGTCCGTGAGATCGATGCGGCCCGAGGCCATTTCCCGTGGATCGCTCAAGCCATCACCTCCGTACCCGCGAATATCCATCCCGGCACCTGGCGCCAACCCTGGGTCAGCTCCCGATCCAGGCCCCGCCAATCAGGCTCATGCGCGGCCACATGCTGCCAGAAATGAGCACTGTGATTCATATGTCTCCGGTGCGCCAGTTCATGAACCATCAGATAGCGCAGTACTTCGGGTCGCTGAAACAGCACGCAGCAGTTGAGACTGATCGTCCCCTGTCGGGAGCAACTACCCCAGCGACTGCGCTGACACCCGATACGCACAGCCGAGAAATCTGCGTCCATGCTGGAGGCCAGCGCTGGCAGCCGTTCCATCGCAACGCTCCGCAGCCGTTCACGCAGCCAATCGATCAGTAGCCGGCGCATGGCGCTCTGGTCGGCGGTCCGGGCACGAAGCCTTAGCACACCGGTCGCATCACCGGCCCAACCTGACCGGTCGCTTCGGGCTATTGATGAAACCTCCACCAGCCGGGCGCCGCTGCCATTGGCATCAAGCCCGATCGGTTCGTGCTCGATCAACCACCGCTCGGACACCGCAGCCAACCGCAGCTGCGGAACCGGTAGCCGGAGATCCGCCACCGGCTGCATCGACCCGACTATCAGTGCGCGATCCCGCGTACGCTCGATCCATTCACGCTGCTGACTGACGAAGCGGGCCACGTCGTCCGCACGCGCGCGCCTCGGTACGACGATTTCCACGCGGCCATCGCGAAAAACTCGCGCACTCATGCGGCGCGCCCGCTCGCTTCGGCGCACCGGCCAGTCAGGCCCGGACTGTGCACTGTTAAGCAGATCGAGCTGCCGCGGCGCCGGCGCAGCAGAGGGCGCTGAGGTTGAATGCAGAGTGGCCACAGGAGAGCATCATAACAGGCACGCTTTGACACCACGGCGCTAGGGTAAGCTGCGCGGCAGGCGGACTCTCTGGAATTCCATGCAACTGATCGATATCGGCATCAACCTGACCCATGACAGTTTTGCCGCAGATCGCGACGCAGTGATCGAACGCGCTCGCGGCGTCGGCGTCACCACGCTCATGATCACGGGCGCAACACTGGCCAGCAGTCTGCAAGCAGCGGATCTGGCTGCCGCGCATGGATCGGCGGGCGTCGCACTGTACGCCACAGCGGGCGTACATCCGCACCATGCCACCGAGCTCCACATCGAAGACGAGGAGGCACTGCGCGCGCTACTTTTGCGCCCGGAAGTCGTTGCCGTAGGTGAATGCGGGCTGGACTATCACCGCGATTTCTCACCCCGTGATTCGCAGCGCCGAGCGTTTGCCTGGCAGCTGCAATGGGGCCAGGAATGCGCCAAGCCACTCTTCCTGCATCAACGCGATGCCCATGCGGATTTCCTGGCGCTGCTGCGTGAGCATCGCGGCTCAGGCCTGCGCGGCGTGGCGCATTGTTTTACCGCCGGTGAGGAAGAACTGGAGGCGTACCTCGAGCTCGGACTGCACATTGGCATCACCGGCTGGATCTGCGACGAACGCCGCGGCCAGCACCTGCGTGAACTGGTGCGGCGCATCCCGCGCGGACGCCTTCTACTGGAAACTGACGGGCCCTACCTGCTGCCGCGGACCTTGAAGCCGTCACCAGCGAGCCGACGCAACGAACCGCTCTGGCTGCCGCATATTGCAGCCACGGTAGCCGCCTGTCGCGGCGAGACGCTCGAGGATTGCGCGGCTCACACCACCGCTGCGGCGCGCGCGCTGTTCAGCCTCTGAAAAACACCCGGCGGGCGCCGTCGGCTGGCGCCGGCCGATTTACAGTGAAGTGCGTTTACCCACTACAGTGCTGGGCGTGCACGTCGCCTGAAGGCTGCGCCAGTCGCTGATCCACGCCTCAGGGAGGGCTGACAGCTCCCGGTCGCTGAGCGGAAAGTCGCTCGCCAAAGCCGCTATCAGACGCGTATGGTTGGGCAGGCCTTTGGGAAACAGGCTGCGACGACCAAAAACGATTCGACCCTCGACCGGGGTTTCCCGGGCAACCAAACGCACTGAGGCCTCGCGGTCATACAAGGCAGCCTGAGGATTGGGAAAGGTAAAGCGTACCGCCCCATTGATGACCGCCCATTCCTTCATCTGATCGCCGCCGAAGATATTGC
>CAYFPW010000008.1:0-19418 GCA_964345055.1 uncultured Steroidobacteraceae bacterium
AGTCGCTTCTAGGCCGGCTGCAGAGCGGCGTGCGGACGAACTTAGCCGGCCGCCGCCCAGTTCAGGCTGGCACCGACTCCTTCAGCTTGTCGCGCTCGATCAGCGCATAGGCCGAGTGGTTGTGGATCGACTCGAAGTTCTCGCTTTCCACAACATAGGCTGAGATGCGCGGCTCGTTGTTCAGGCGCACCGCCACATCACGCACCATGTCTTCAACAAACTTGGGGTTGTCGTAGGCCCGCTCGGTCACATACTTCTCGTCGGGCCTCTTGAGTATCCCGAACAGCTCGCAGGAGGCTTCGCTTTCAGCGATACCGATCAGTTCCTCGATCCACATGTGCTCGCGGAGACGTGCCTTGATGGTGACGTGCGAGCGTTGGTTGTGGGCACCGTATTCGGAGATTTTCTTGGAGCACGGGCAGAGGCTGGTGACGGGCACCACCACGCGAACCCACATCACGACTTCGCCGTTGCGCACCTCGCCAATGAGCGAGGCCTGGTAATCCAGCAGACTCTCGACGCCTGAGACCGGGGCCTTCTTGTTGACGAAGAATGGGAAAGTCATCTCGATGTGGCCGGCTGCAGCGTCGAGCCGCTGAGTCATCTCGGTCAGCATGTGGCGGAATGATTCCACGGAGATTTCCCGCTCGCGATGCAGGATCTCGACGAATCGCGACATGTGCGTGCCCTTGAAGTTATGGGGCAGGTTCACGTACATGTTGAAGGTGGCTACGGTGTGCTGCTCGCCGGAGGAGCGATCCTTCACCTTGACGGGGTGGCGGATGTCCTTAATGCCAACTCGATCTATGGGGATCTGGCGCGTATCGGCGCGTCCCTGCACATCCTCGACCAACAGGGGTTTGTCTGCACCGGAATTGCCCATCGCCGCGCTCCTCGTGAACGGGAGCGCGGCCGGCCGGATCAGTCCGTGGTGCGTCCCAAGTTGGACATTGTGGGGGCGGCGACGCCACTCTTCAACTGCGATGGCTGAGCCTGCCACCACTGGCTGATCCGCTGCAGGATGCTGGCGGAGTCCAGTCCGGCGTCCCGCAGACATTCCTCGCGGCTGCCGTGCCCAATGTAGAAGTCCGGTATGCCGATTTGCAGACGCGGCTGCAGCAGACCCTCTCCATCGAGGAACTCCGCGACCGCCGCGCCGGCACCGCCGGCTACAGCATTTTCCTCGAGTGTCACCAGGGCGCGGTGTTGCGGCACCAGTATGCGCAGCAACGCCTCATCCAAGGGCTTGACGAAGCGCATATTCACAACCGTGGCATCCAGCTGATCAGCCGCCGCGAGGGCTGCGGGCAGCAGCGTGCCAAAGCACAGCACCAGCAGTCCCGAGTGACCCGTGCGCCGGACTTCCGCGACGCCGACGGGCAGTGCGGTCATGGTCTTCTGGACCGGTACGCCGGCGCCCTGGCCGCGCGGGTAGCGCACGGCGGTGGGGCCATCGAGCGTGATGGCGGTGTAGAGCATCTGGCGGCATTCGTTTTCATCCGCCGGTGTCATCACTGTCATGTTGGGCACGCAGCGCATGAAAGACAGATCGAAGCTGCCGTTATGCGTCGCGCCGTCGCCGCCGACCATGCCTGCGCGGTCGAGTGCGAACAGTACCGGCAAGTTCTGCAGCGCCACGTCGTGAATCAGCTGGTCGTAACCGCGTTGCAGGAAGGTGGAGTAGATGGCCACCACCGGGCGCATCTGTTCGCAGGCAAGGCCAGCCGCCAGCGTGACCGCATGCTGCTCGGCGATTGCCACATCGTAGTAGCGCTGCGGGAAGCGCTTCGAATACTCGACCATCCCCGAACCCTCGCGCATCGCCGGCGTGATCGCCACGATGCGCGGGTCGCGCTCCGCCATGTCGCATAGCCACTGGCCGAAGATCTGCGAGAAGCTCGGGCCGCTGGCCGCTTCCTTGCGGATGGTGCCGCTGACCGGATCGAACGGTCCAGGTCCATGCCAAGTGATCGGGTCTGCTTCCGCCGGCGCGTATCCCTTGCCCTTCTGGGTGACAACATGCAGCAACTGCGGACCCTGACGTTCGCGCGCATTGCGCAGCATGCGCAGCAGGGCAGGGATGTTGTGACCGTCGATCGGTCCGACGTAGTTGAAGCCCAGTTCCTCGAACAGGGTGCCGGGCAGCCACATGCCTTTCCAGTGCTCTTCGACCCGGCGCGCAAACTCGCTCACATGCGGCATGCGTCGCAGCAGGCGCTTGCCGCCCTGACGAAAGTCGCTGTAGACCTTGCTGGAGATCACGCGGGCCAGATAGTTGGACAGCGCGCCGACATTTTCCGAGATCGACATGTCGTTGTCGTTCAGCACCACGATCAGATTGGCGTTCAGTCCGCCGGCATGATTCAGGGCCTCGAAGGCCTGGCCGGCGCTCATGGCCCCATCGCCGATCACGGCGATGGCACGATGGGAATCGCCGCGCGCAGCAAGGCCGAGGGCCATGCCCAGCGCAGCACTGACCGAAGTGCTGGAGTGGCCCACCCCAAACGCATCGTAGGGACTCTCGCTGCGGGCCGGGAAAGGTGCCAGACCGCCATGCTGTTTGATCGTGTGCAGCTGTTCGCGCCGACCCGTGAGAACTTTGTGCGGATAGGCCTGATGTCCGACGTCCCAGATCAACCGGTCATCGGGGGTATTGAAGGCATAGTGCAGCGCGATCGTCAGTTCGACAGTGCCGAGCCCAGCGGCGAAGTGCCCGCCTCGCGTGCTCACGGTGTGGATCAGGAAGTCGCGCAATTCCGCTGCCAGCGGCTGCAGGTCACTCTCCGCCAGAGTGCGCAGCTGCGCAGGCGAATCGATCACTTCAAGCAGGGGGTACTTACTTGACCCAGACATTGACGAGAAGTTTAGCCTGCACCGCTTCAGTACGCTCGCTCGACGACGAAGTGCGCCATTTCGCGCAACAGGCCGGCGCGCGTGCCGAGCGGTGCGATGGCCGCCAAGGCCTGATCGCGATGCTGAAGTGCCAGTGCGCGGGCGGCCTCCAGACCGAGGATACTGGCGTAGCTGGGCTTCTCCTGTAGAGCGTCTGAGCCCTGAGGCTTGCCGAGCGTGGTGGTGTCGCCGGTCACGTCCAGGATGTCGTCCTGGATCTGGAACGCCAGACCTAGCTCGTCGCCATAGCGACGCAGTGCCGCCAGCTCCGCTCCTGCGAGCGCTCCGGCGGATTGCGCTCCGAGTTCGACGCTGGCCGTGATCAGCGCGCCAGTCTTGCGCCGGTGCATCAGCTCCAGTTCAGTCCTCGAGAGCTGGCGACCGACCGCTCCCAGATCGATGGCCTGACCGCCGGCCATTCCGAGCGTACCGATGGCGGCGGAGAGCGTGATCATCATCTGGATGCGCCCGGCGTCGGCCATGCCGGCCGTGCGCGTTGCCAGCAGCTCGAAGGCAAAGGCCTGCAGCGCATCACCGGCGAGGATGGCCGTGCCCTCGTCGAAGGCGCGGTGGCAGGAGGGGCGACCGCGGCGCAGGTCGTCATCGTCCATCGCCGGCAGATCGTCGTGGATCAGGCTGTAGGCGTGGATGATCTCCACTGCTGCGGCCGCAGGATCCAGCTGTGCGCGGGCCGCGCCGAGGGATTCGCCAGTGGTGTACACAAGCAGTGCCCGCAGGCGCTTGCCACCGCCGAGCACGCTGTAGCGCATGGCCTGACAAAGCCGTGCGGTGTGCGGATCATCCTTCGGGAGCCAGGCGTCCAGGACTTGTTCAATATGTGCCTGAACGGCCGCGATGTGCGACTGGAACGACATGGCGAAGCGAGGCTCAGCCCCGGGAATCGTCGGTCTCGACGCCCGCGAAAGTCTCGAGCGTCGCTCCGCTGGCCTGCTGCTGCAGCCATTGCACACGCTGTTGCGCCTGCTGTAGCTGCTGCTGGCAGTCGCGTGTCAGCTTGACGCCACGCTCGAAGTCGCTCAACGCCTGCTCCAGCGGCAGTTCGCCCGCTTCCATGCGGCTCACCAGCGCCTCGAGTTCGGCGAGCGTGCCCTCGAAACTGGCTGCTTTGGGTTTTTTGCTCACCTTCGAACCCTACACAGCAACGGGGAGTGTGGTCAAACGGATTGCACGGCGGCGGCCGGATGAGTTCCCGACGCTCGTTGGCCGCCGATCTCGGCTAGAATCCGCGCGCCCGCGCTCGGCGGGTGCGAATACCGTGGCGAGATGGCGCAGTCGTATAACGCATCTGACATTGAAGTCCTCTCCGGACTGGAGCCCGTGCGTCGCCGCCCGGGTATGTACACGGACACTACGCGCCCTAACCATCTGGCGCATGAAGTCATCGACAATAGTGTCGATGAAGCCATTGCCGGCCATTGCAAGACGATCCAGGTCAAGCTCTACAAGGACGGATCGCTGGAGGTGGCGGATGACGGTCGCGGCATGCCAGTGGATATCCATCCGCGGGAAAAGGTCAGTGGTGTCGAGCTGATCCTCACGCGCCTGCATGCCGGTGGCAAGTTCTCCGGCGAGAACTACACCTTCTCCGGTGGCCTGCATGGCGTCGGCGTCTCGGTGGTGAATGCCTTGTCATCCCATCTGGAATGCTGGGTGCGTCGCGGCGGCAAGGAATACAACATCGCTTTCAAAAGCGGTCGGCTGCACTCAAAGCTAGAAGTCATCGGTGCCGTTGGGCAGAAAAATACCGGAACTACGGTGCGCTTTTGGCCCGAGTCCAAGTTTTTCGACTCGGATCGTTTCTCGGTCCCGGAGTTGCGGCGCGTGCTCAAGGCCAAGGCCGTGCTGTGTGCCGGCCTCAAGGTCGTCTTCGAGAACGAGGCGACCGGCGAGCGGGAAGAGTGGTTTTACACCGGGCACCTGGGCGAATACCTGACCGAGCAGCTCGCGAAGGTTGAGCGTATGCCCGCCGAGCCGGTCACGGGCAAACACACCTCGGATCAGGATGTGGTCGAGTGGGCCCTGGCCTGGACACCGGATCAGCCGGTTGTGGTCGCGGAAAGCTATGTCAACCTGATTCCGACAGCTGCTGGCGGTACGCACGTCAATGGATTGCGCAGCGGCATCGTCGAGGCCGTGCGTGAATTCTGCGAGTTCCGCAACCTACTGCCGCGCGGCGTCAAGCTGACGGCGGAGGACGTCTGGGACAAGGTCAGCTATGTGCTGTCCCTGAAGATCCGCGATCCGCAGTTCGCGGGCCAGACCAAAGAGAAGCTCAGCTCGCGCGAGGCTGCGCAGCTGGTCGAGACCCATGCGCGCGATGCCATGGCGCTGTGGCTGAACCAGCACCCCGAGACGGGCGAGAGCATCGCCCAGTTTGCGATCAGCAATGCGCAGGAGCGTCTCAAGGCCGCGCAGCGCGTGGTGCGCAAACGTGCCGTCAACGGCCCGGCGTTGCCGGGCAAGCTGGCGGACTGCACCAGTCAGGATCCGGCGCGCTCGGAGCTGTTCCTGGTCGAGGGCGACTCGGCCGGTGGTTCGGCCAAGCAGGCGCGCGACAAGGATTTCCAGGCCATCATGCCCCTGCGCGGCAAGATCCTGAACACTTGGGAAATGGATCCGGGCGCCATTGCCGCATCGGAAGAGGTGCATAACATCGCCGTGGCCATCGGCGTTGACCCAGGTTCTCCGGATCTGAGTGGGTTGCGCTATCACAAGATCTGCATCCTCGCGGACGCCGACTCCGACGGACTGCACATCGCCACGCTCCTGTGCGCGCTGTTCCTGCGCCACTTCCGGCCGCTGGTGACGGCAGGGCACGTCTACATGGCCAAGCCGCCGCTGTTCCGTATCGATGCCGGCAAGCAAGTGCTGTATGCGCTCGATGAAGCGGAGCGTGATGCGGAGCTCAAGCGCCTGGCTGCTGAGCACTCACGTGCGAAACCGGTGGTCACCCGTTTTAAGGGGCTGGGTGAGATGAATCCATCGCAGCTGCGCGAGAGCACCATCAACCCGCTGACGCGGCGATTGGTTCAGCTGACTGTCGACGCCAAGGACAATACGGATCAGCTCATGGACATGCTGTTGGCCAAGAAGCGGTCTGCGGACCGCCGCGAGTGGCTTGAAACCAAGGGTAATCTCGCGGACGTGACGCCATGAGCAGCAAGGACATGGAACTGAACTTCGAGGGCGTGGAAAAGCAGCCGCTGGGCCACTTCACGGAGAAGGCCTACCTCGATTACTCGATGTACGTGATCCTCGATCGCGCGCTGCCGGCGCTCGGCGACGGGTTAAAGCCGGTGCAGCGACGCATTATTTACGCGATGAGCGAGCTGGGGCTGTCGGCGGCCTCCAAGCACAAGAAGTCGGCGCGTACCGTGGGCGATGTGATCGGCAAGTTTCATCCGCATGGCGATTCGGCCTGCTATGAGGCCATGGTCCACATGGCGCAGGATTTCTCCTACCGCTATCCCATCGTCGATGGCCAGGGCAACTGGGGCTCGGCCGATGACCCTAAGTCCTTCGCCGCCATGCGCTATACAGAGTCGCGGCTGACGCGCTATGCCGACACGCTGCTCGATGAGCTGGCACACGGTACGGTGGACTGGGGTCCGAATTTCGACGGCTCGCTGGATGAGCCGCTGATGCTGCCAGCGCGCCTGCCGAACCTGCTGCTCAATGGCACCTCCGGCATCGCCGTAGGCATGGCCACGGACATTCCGCCGCATAACCTGCGTGAGGTGGGCGCGGCCTGCATCCATCTCCTGGATGATCCCGAGGCCACCACGCGTGCACTGATGAAGCACGTGAAAGGGCCCGACCTGCCCACGGGCGCCGAGATCATCTCCTCGCGTGATGATCTGGTGCAGTTTTACGACACGGGCAATGGCAGTTTCCGCGCTCGCGCCACTTGGGAAGTGGAAAAGGACAGTGGCCAGATCGTTGTCACGCAGTTGCCGTTCCAGGTTTCTGGCAACCGTGTGCAAGAGCAGATTGCACAACAGATCCGCGACAAGAAGCTGCCGATGGTCGAGGATATCCGTGACGAATCGGATCACGAGAATCCCACCCGTTTGGTGATCCAGCCACGCAGCAATCGAGTCGATATCGAGCAGCTGATGGCGCACCTGTTTGCGACCACTGATCTCGAACGCAGCTACCGCGTCAACATCAATGTCATTGCACTGGATGGTCGCCCGCGTGTGATGGGTCTCAAGGCGCTGCTCACCGAATGGCTGGAATTCCGCCGCCGCACGGTGCGTCGCCGCCTCGAGCATCGCCTGGAGAAGGTCGCGCGCCGTCTGCATCTGCTCGACGGCATGCTGATCGCGTATCTGAACCTGGATGAGGTGATCCGCATCATCCGTCAGGAGGAAGAGCCGAAGGCAGTGCTGATCAAGCGCTTCAAGCTCTCCGAAGAGCAGGCCGAGTACATCCTCGAGACCAAGCTGCGCCAGCTGGCGCGGCTCGAGGAAATGAAGATCCGCGACGAGCAGGCTCGGCTGGAGGCGGAGCGCAAAGAGCTCGAAGCCATCCTGGCTAGCAAGGCACGTCTGACGAAACTGATCCGCAGCGAGATCGAGGCGGACATCAAAGAATTCGGTGACGATCGGCGCACGCGCATCGTCGAGCGCGCGGCCGCGCAGGCCATCGAGGAAACGGATCTCGTGGTCAACGAGCCGGTGACGGTGGTGCTGTCCACCGGCGGCTGGGTGCGTGCAGCGAAAGGGCATGAGATTGATCCGGCGTCGCTGTCCTACAAGACCGGCGATGCATTTCTCGGTGCGGCGCGCGGTCGCAGCACGCAGTTGGCGGTGTTCATCGACAGCACCGGACGCGCCTACAGTCTCCTGGCGCATACGCTGCCTTCAGCGCGCGGGCAGGGTGAGCCGCTCTCGGGCAAGCTCAACCCGCCGGATGGCGCGCGCTTCGCCGGCGTCGCAATCGGTGAGCCGGACGATCTGTGGCTGCTGGCTACGGATGCGGGCTACGGCTTCACCGTCAGGCTCAAGGAGCTTCATTCGCGCAATCGTGCCGGCAAGGCCGTGATCAACATCCCCGAGGGTGCGCTGGTGCTGCCGCCGATCCCGGTTATTGGGGATAAACCGCGCGTCGCGTTGGTCAACTCAGAGGGTCGCCTGCTGGTCTTCCCGGTGGCTGACATTCCCGAACTGGCGCGTGGCAAGGGCAACAAGCTGTTCGGTATCCCGAGCAAGAAAGCCGAGTCCCGCGAGGAAGTCCTGTCGGCTGCGGGTGTGGTGGGCGATGGGCAGTCGCTGCGCGTGTGGTCGGGTGAGCGGCAGATGACGCTGACGCCGGCCGACCTGAAATCGCATGTGGGTGAGCGTGCGCAGCGCGGTGCGGTTCTGCCGCGCGGCTGGCGCAAGGTCGAACGCATCGAGGCCGTTTGAACGTCTGGCTCGCACTGTTCCTGACGGTGCTGAGCTGGGCGGCAACGTTCCACCTCGCACGTCAGGTCGTCGGCCAGATGGCGCCGCTGGTGGCGATCGTCTGGCGCTTCGCGCTGGCTGCGGCATTCCTCATTCCGCTGGTCAGTCTGCGTGAACGTTGGCAGTGGCAGGCACTGTGGCGGCATCGCTGGGCGCTGCTCTTTCTCGGCGGTATCGGCATCACCGGTTTTCAACTCGGCATGTTCTATGGTCTGCGCACCAGCACAGCCACCAACGCCGCATTATTGATGGGTTTCAGTCCGGCGTTGACCGTGGCTTTTTCGGCGCTGATGGAGCGGCGCTGGATCGGTGCACGTCAGTTCGCCGGACTCACTCTGGGCACGGTGGGTGTGATCACTGTCGTCTGTCGCGGGCAGTGGAGTGTGTTGCAGCAACTTGATTTTTCCAGTGGCGATTTGCTTCTGGTAGCGGGCGGTGGTGCCTGGGCGCTGTATTCCGTGGTGCTGCAGCGCTGGGTACGCGGTGTCAGCCTGCTTCAGGTAACGGTCGCAACCATCGTGATCTGTACGCTGCTGACGCTGACAGTGGTCGTCGCGACCTCGCCGGGTACGTTTCGCTGGCCGCCGCCGCATGTGTGGCCGGCATTGCTCGTGATGGGTGTTGCCGGTTCAGCGCTGGCCTATGTCTGGTGGAATGATGCAGTGGCCCGGGTCGGTGCCGCACGCGCCGCACAGTTCATGAATCTGGTACCGGTGCTCACGATGCTGATGGCGGTGCCGCTGGGCGAACCGTTGGCGCTGGCGCAAGTGCTGGGCGCGGTACTGGTCATCACCGGCGTGTTGCTCGCAACGCAGCGCGATCCTGCCGATCGATAAAAGGCTCAGTCCTCTTCGCTTCGAACGGGCGATTTCGAGGCGGCACCGGGTTTCTCCCTCACCAGTCGGGGAACGAGATAGCCTGGGAGCTCCGCCTGCATCGCGCCATGGAGCGAGAGCGCGGTGCGCACCGGTACATCGAAGTGCGCCGAGCCGCGCACCGGGTCGAGCAGATGCAGGTAATACGGCAGCACGCCGACGCCATCGAGCGCCCGCGACAGTGCGCACAGCGCTGCCGCCGAATCATTGACGCCGGTCAGCAACACGGACTGGTTCAGCAGCGTGGCGCCTGCCGCGCGCAGTCGTGCGCAGGCCTGGCGCACGGCATCATCGATCTCATTGGCATGGTTGCAATGCAGGACTATGACCGGCCGCCAGGGGAGTTTTGCCAGCCACTGGCACAGGCCGTCATCGACACGATCGGGCAGCACCACCGGCTGACGCGTGTGGATGCGGAAGCGGCGCAGATGACCGATGCCCGCCAGGCGTTGCGACAGCGACTCCAGTCGCGCGTTGGACAGCGACAGTGGATCGCCGCCCGAGAGAATCACTTCTTCGATCTGCGGGTCGGCAGCTAGGCTTGCCAGCGCGGCATTCCAGCGACCGTCATCGCTGGCGCTGTCCTCGTACGGGTATTCGCGACGGAAGCAGTAGCGACAGTGCACGGCGCAGGCCGCCGTCGCCAGCAGCAGTGCGCGGTGGCGGTACTTTTGTAGCAGCCCCGGTGCCCGGCGTGCAGCGGCCTCGTGGAGCGGGTCGGCCACAAAGCCGTCCACCGCGGCCTGTTCCGCGCCGACGCTCAGGACCTGACGCAGCAGCGGATCGTGGTAGTCACCCCGGCGCATCCGCGCGATAAAGGCCTGCGGCACGCGCAGCGGGAAGATGCTGTTGGCGACGCCAGCGCGCGCCGGGTCCAGCCCGAGTGCCGCGCAAAGTGCCTCAGGCGAGGTCACGGCCTCGGCAAGCTGCTGCTGCCAGTTTTTCGGCTGGCGGCTGGGCAGGGATGCCGTTATCATCCGCGGCTCGCAAAAAGGGTTGGAATCATGGGCAGCTACACTACCAGCGAAATTCGGTCCGGAATGAAAGTCCTGCTCGATGGGGATCCGTACGCCATCGTCGACAACGAATTCGTCAAGCCGGGCAAGGGCCAGGCATTCAACCGCATCAAGGTGCGCAACCTCAAGACCGGGCGCACCATCGAGAAGACCTTCCGCTCAGGCGAGTCGCTGGAAGCGGCGGACGTCATGGACGTCGACATGCAGTTTCTGTACTCCGACGGCGACTTCTTCCACTTCATGGTGCCGGACAATTTCGAGCAGTATGCCTGCGGCAAGGAAGCGCTCGGCGACAACGCCCAGTGGCTGAAGGATGGTATGAGCTGCATCGTCACGCTGTGGAACAACGTGCCGCTGGTGGTCACGCCGCCGGCACATGTGGAACTGAAAATCATCGAGACCGATCCGGGCCTGCGCGGCGACACCGCCACGGGTGGCCAGAAGCCGGCCAAGCTGGAAACCGGTGCCATGGTCCGCGTGCCGCTGTTCCTCAGCGAGGGCGACGTGATCCGTGTTGATACGCGCACTGGCGAATATCTGTCGCGCGGCAAGCAGTAAGCCAAGTCCCTCACACCCGGCACCGGTGAAAGACCGGTGCGGCGGGGGCGCGCTGCTAGCTGCTAGGCTTCGCCTGGCAGGAAGCTCAAAACCTCATCGATCCAGCGCGCGCCGGCGGCCTGCATCACCAGACGGTCGAAACCCATGGCGACTCCGCTACAGGCGGGCAGCCCGTGCGTCAACGCTGCCAGTAAGCGCTCATCCGGCTCGGCATCCGGCAGGCCTCGCTTGCGGCGCGTCAGCCGATCATTCGTGAATCGGGCGCGCTGCTCCGTGGCGTCAGCCAGCTCCTCGAAACCGTTGGCCAGTTCCACGCCCTGCAGATAGAGCTCGAAGCGCAGCGCTACGCGGTTGTCTTCCGTGTCCAGTCGGGCCAGTGACGCCTGACTGGCCGGAAAGCGCTGCACATAGCACGGTCCGTTCAGTCCCAGCCGCGGTCCCACGTGCAGGCCCATCAGCAGATCCAGGATCCCGTCGCGATCGAGGGAACGCAGCAGGCCGGCATCGAAGCCGAGCGAGGCGGCGCAATCCATCAGCTGTGCGTCGCTATCCGTCAGTGCGTCACAGCCGGCGTGCAGGCGCAGCACTTCCTGATAGCTGGGTCGCGCGGCTGGTGGCAGTGGCTGCGGGAGCAGTTCGCGCAGCAGGGCATCGACCTCATCGATCAGCCTGTCCATGTTCCAGCCGATGCGGTACCACTCGAGCAGCGTGAATTCCGCGGCGTGCAGCGCACCGGCTTCATCGCCACGGAATACATGACAGAGCTGATAGATGTCGCCGTACCCAGCCGCCAGCAGGCGCTTCATCGCGAATTCGGGAGAAGTGTGCAGGTGGAGCGGGCCGCTTCGGCCAGGCAGCAGTACGCGCGCAGAGGCCAGCTGTGGATCGCTGATGGCGTGGCCCACGGCAAGCGGGGTTTCCACTTCCAGCACAGCGCGATCGGCGAAGAATCGTCGCAGCGTCGCCAGCATGCCGGCGCGCAGGACCAGAGCCTGTCGCGACGCGCGCGGGCGCCAGTCGTCGGCTCCGCTCACGTCGCGCGCGTGCCGATCCGGTCGCCAACCCGCACGGTCTGCCCGACCTGCAGCGTGTCGAGCCAGTCACCGCCACCTGGCGGGAGCAACAGGATCACCGTCGAGCCCATATTGAAGCGGCCCAACTCGGCGCCACGCTCCAGTTGCGCGCGCTCCGCGCTCGGTGGTACATCGAGCCTCGTGATGCCATTGCGACGCACCGGCTGCACATCACCGTGCCATACGGTGCCCATGCTGCCTACGAACAGCGCACCCACCAGTACCATCGCGAACGGACTACCGTGCTCTTCGAACACCGTGATCAGTCGTTCGTTGCGCGCAAACAGGTTCGGCACATGCGCTGCAGTGACGGCGTTCACGCTGAACAGTTGACCTGGCACATACCACGCATCGACGAGTTGCCCACGCATCGGCATGTGGATGCGATGGTAGTTGTACGGCGCTAGGTAGATGGTCATGAAGTGGCCGCCGGCGAAGCGCTCCGGCCACCCGCCGTGCGCAGCGAGCAGTGAGTGCAGCGAGTAGTCGCGGCCCTTGGCCTGCAGCAGAAGACCGTCGGTGCATTCGCCCAGCGCGCTGAGCGTACCGTCCACGGGCGAGGCGATCGCCTCTGGCGTCGCGGGACCCGGCCGTGCATCAGGACGCAGCTCACGCACGAAGAACTCGTTGAAACTGTCGTAACGCGTGATGTCCGGCTGCAGCGCATCGCTGAGATCAGGTCGGAAACCGCGCAGGAACAGGCGGATCAGCCGCTGGCTGAAAGGTCGCCAGCGCCAGCGCGTCAGCGCACGAACGCCCCGCGAAAGCAGGTGTTGCGGCAGCAAGTATTGAAGCGCGACGAAGGCGCGTGCGGCAAGGGATCCGGTACGCATCTCAGCGTACTCCCGCCGCAGCGATGCGGCGCAGGTCGTTGCGTAGCCCGGCGCTGGTCAGCGGCGCGCTGAACACCGCACGATATCGACCTTTCGCATCGAGCCAGTAAACAGCTGCCGTGTGGTCCATGGTGTAGCTGCCGTCGGCGAGAGGTACTTTCACTGCGATGGCATCCAGGCTCTTGAGCAAGGGTGCGAGCGCGGCGGTATCGCCGCGCGCACCTTGAAATTCCGCGCTGAAGGCGAGCAGGTACTGGCGCAGGTTGTCGGCCGTATCACGTTCGCCATCCACACTGACGAAGAGCACGCCGAAATCGGGCAGTCCCTCGGCCGCGCGGGTCTTGTACACTTCACGCAGGGTGGCGAGCGTTGTCGGGCAGACATCCGGGCAGGACGTGAAGCCGAAGAACACCAGTCGCGGCCGCCCGGCGAGCGATGTGTTGTCGAACGGTCGGCCCTCCAGATCCTGCAGCGAGAAGGGCGCAAGGGTGCGTGGCGTGGGCAGCCAGGTGCCGTTGGCGAGAACCGGCGCTGGCGGGTTGAGCATTCGGGCCAGCATGGCGCCGGCCAGTGCCGCAACCACCACCACCAGCGCGTACAGGACATAGGGACGGCGTTGATTCATGCGTTCATTATCACAGAAGTCCGCTTCGAAGCCGAAGCTGAAGCCGAAGGTGCCCAGGCCGGCGTTGACGGTGGGCGAGCTGCTAGGGCGTGTGACACGCCGTTTCCGTCGGGCGCAGCTGTTCTACGGGCATGGCACCCTCGATGCAGGCGATGACGCGGCGGCGCTCCTCGTGCATGCGCTGGGCAGCGAGCCGCCGCTGACCGCGGCGCAGCTGCGGCGGCGCGCGGCGGGTGCGGTCATTGCCGAGGTGGAACGGCTTGCCGAGCGGCGGCTGCGCGAGCGTGTGCCCGTGGTGTATCTGACGCAGCGTTGCTGGTACGCCGGTCTCCCGCTCTACATCGATTCGCGGGTGCTGATCCCGCGCTCGCCGATCGCCGAACTGATCGAGCAGCACTTCGAGCCCTGGATCGTGCCGCAGCGTGTGCGTCGCATTCTGGATGTTGGCACTGGCTCCGGCTGTATCGCGCTGGCCTGCGCACGGGCCTTCCCCAACGCCCGGGTGGATGCGGTGGACATCGATCCGGCGGCGCTGGAGGTGGCGCGCCTCAACATCCGTCGGCTACGGCTCGCGCGCCGGGTCCGGGCGCTGCAGTCGGATCACTTCGCCGCCCTGAAAGCGGACCGTTACGATATTATCGTTAGCAATCCACCCTACGTCGGGCGCAGGGAAATGGCGGGGTTGCCTGCTGAGTACCGGCATGAACCGCGCGGCGCGCTGGCGGCAGGCCCCGATGGCATGGACTCCGTCCGGGTGTTGCTGCGTGAGGCCATCAGTCACCTGCAACCGGGTGGCATCCTGGTCGTGGAGGTGGGCAACACTGAGCGGGCGGTGCGCAGGGCATTCCCGCATCTGCCGTTCCTGTGGCTGCAGTTCAGCCGCGGCGGAGGTGGCGTGTTTCTGCTGACGCGTGAGCAGTTGCAGGCGTCGGCAGGCTCAAAACGACAGAGCCGGAGTTGAAGTACAGATGTCGGGTAATACATTCGGACGACTGTTCACCGTCACGACCTTTGGCGAGAGCCACGGGCCCGCGCTCGGTTGTATCGTCGACGGCTGTCCGCCGGGACTGGCGCTCACTGAGGCCGACCTGCAGCCCTATCTGGATCTGCGCCGACCGGGCACCTCAAAGTTCGTGACCCAGCGTCGCGAGCCCGATCAGGTCCGCATCCTCTCCGGAGTCTTCGAGGGCCGCACCACGGGGACGCCGATCGGCTTGCTGGTCGAGAACACCGATCAGCGCTCGCGTGATTACGAAAAAATCAAGGACCGATTCCGGCCGGGCCATGCCGACTACACCTATCAGCAGAAGTACGGCTTCCGCGATTATCGTGGCGGCGGACGATCTTCGGCCCGCGAAACCGTGATGCGCGTGGCAGCCGGTGCCATTGCGCGCAAATATCTCGCCGAGCGTCTGGGCATCACGATCATGGGTCATCTCTCGCAGCTCGGCCCGCTGGAGCTGGCCGCGCCGCAGCCAGCCACCGTGAACGACAACCCGTTCTTCTGCGCCGATCCGACGCGCATCGCAGAGCTGGAAGCGCTGATCTGGAAGACGCGCGAGGAGGGCGACTCGCTGGGTGCACGAATCACCGTGCGCGCCACCGGTGTGCCCCCGGGCTTGGGCGAGCCGGTGTTCGACCGGCTCGATGCTGACATTGCCCACGCCATGATGGGCATCAACGCGGTCAAGGCAGTCGAACTCGGTGACGGCGTGCGTTCAGCGGCCCAGCGCGGCAGTGAACATCGCGATGAACTGACGCCGAACGGATTCATCGGTAATCATTCCGGCGGTGTGCTTGGCGGCATTTCCAGCGGCCAGGACATTCTCGTGCACGTGACCATCAAGCCGACCTCGAGCATTCAGGTGCCGGGCCGCACCATCGATGTTGCCGGCCAGAGCACGGAGATCATCACCACGGGGCGTCACGATCCCTGCGTGGGTATCCGCGCCACGCCGATCGCGGAGGCCATGCTGGCGCTGGTGCTCATGGATCACTGGCTGCGCCATCGTGCGCAGAACGCCGATGTGCACGGCACGACGCCCGTGATCACGCGCTGATCCGGGTTCCAAGAATTCATTTTCAATTTCCTATCGAGTAGTAACTATGTCGAAGAAGTGGAATGTGGCGGTACTGGGTGCAACGGGTCTCGTCGGAGACATGATCCTTCGTGTGCTCGAAGAACGTAAATTTCCGGTCGGAGAGCTTTTCCCGCTGGCCAGCAGTCGCTCGGTTGGCAAACGCGTTGAATTTGCCGGCAAGCAGTGGCCGGTGCTCGACGCCGAAACCTTCGATTTCTCGCGCGCTCAGATCGGCCTGTTCTCCGCTGGCGGCGATGTGTCGGCGAAGTATGCGCCTCGTGCTGCAGCGGCCGGTTGCGTAGTGGTCGATAACACCTCGCAGTTCCGCTACGAGGACGATATCCCGCTGGTGGTGCCGGAGGTCAATGCCGCCGCCATCGCGCAGTACAAGAAGCGCGGCATCATCGCCAACCCCAACTGCTCCACCATCCAGATGCTGGTCGCGCTCAAGCCGATCCATGATGCGGTTGGCATCGAGCGCATCAACGTTGCCACCTATCAGTCTGTCTCGGGCGCCGGCAAGAAAGCGGTCGACGAGCTGGCGGCGCAGACTGCGCAACTGCTCAACGGGCACGGCGAGGTCGAAGCGAAGGTGATGGCCCGGCAGATTGCCTTTAACTGCCTGCCGCAGATCGACAAGTTTCAGGACAATGGATACACCAAGGAAGAGATGAAGATGCACTGGGAGACCCAGAAGATCTTCGGTGACTCATCCATCCGTGTGAATGCGACAGCGGTTCGCGTGCCCGTGTTCTTCGGTCACTCCGAGGCCTTGCATATCGAGACGCGGCGCAAGATCACGGCCGACGAAGCCCGTGCGTTGCTGGAGAAGGCGCCTGGCGTGAAGGTGATCGACGAGCGTAAGCCCGGTGGGTATCCGACTGCGGTCACTGATGCAGCGAATCACGACACCGTCTATGTGGGACGCATCCGTGAGGATTACACCCACGAGCACGGCCTCGACCTGTGGGTTGTTGCAGACAACATCCGTAAGGGCGCTGCATCCAATGCGGTGCAGATCGCCGAGATTCTGATCAGGGAGTACCTGTAGGTCCGTGATGCGGTTTGGCCAGGCGTCCGGCGTTTGAGCTTCTGGTCTGGAGAGTTAGTCAGTTGCGTACCAGCGGTCGGTTGTTGCTCGGCGTTTGGCTGGCTCTGACGCTCTTGCCGGGCGGCGCCTGGGCCCTTGGCTTCGGGGATATCCAGCTCAAGTCGGCGCTCAATGCGCCGCTCGAGGCCGAGATCGAGTTCAGCGCCACGGCGGAGGAGCTTGCGGGCCTGCGCGCTTCTCTCGCGTCGAGTGAGCAATTCGCCAGTCACGGCGTTGGTTACCCGTCATTCCTCGACGGGGCCACCGTGCAAGTGGGCAAAACTACTGACGGGCGGAATGTTCTTCAGGTGCGCACTACCGATGCGGTGAGTGATCCGTTCCTCACGCTGCTGGTGCAGATCACTCACACCCGCGGCGTGCTGATGCGCGAGTACGCCGTGCTCCTTGACCCACCAGTGTTCGCGGCCCAGTCGGCGGCGGCGGTCAGTGCGCCGACTGTCGGAGCACAGGCTCGCGCTGGGGAACTGGCGCGCCGGGACGCGTCGGGCCCGTCGTCTGCCGCAACGGCTGCGGATTCGCTCGCGGTCGCCCCCTCATCCGGCTTGCCGCTTGAGACCTACCGCGTACGGTCCGGCGACACACTATCCTCGATTGCCGTCGCCCGGTATCCGCATGTCAACCGCGACTCGGCACTACTCGGTATCTATCGTGCCAACACGCATGCATTCGAAGGCAACATGAATGCCCTGCGACGCGACTCTTTGCTCTCACTCCCGGCGGAGGGTGAGCTGGTGCGAATGGCTCCGGCAGAGGCGCGTGCCGAGGTCGGTCGACAATATCGCGCCTGGGCCGATGAGCATGGCAGCGGCCGACTGCGGCTTGTGGCGCCCTCTGAAGTCGCCACTCCGTCAGCGTCACCACCACCATCAGTGCTGCAGCAGCGTATCGCCGATCTGGAGCAGGAGCTTGCTGAGAAGGATCGTCTGCTAAGCGTCAGTAATGCCCAACTGGCCCAGCTGCAGCAGCGCGCCGGCGCATCGTCTTCAGCGGCGTCTTCAGTGGCCCAGCCGCCAGCGCCTGCCGCAACGCCATCATCATCCGGTGCTCAGTCCGCCGTTTCCTGGTTGGGCTGGCTCCAGCGCAATGTCTATGTGCCGCTGACGGGCGTTGCGTTACTGGCCGCCGGTACGTTGGTTTGGCGGAGTCGGCGGACTCGCGAGGAAGCCTTTGGCGAGGCTTCTTTCGAGCCATTCGCCGCCGATGGGGCCTCCGTTGAGCCGACCCCGATACTGCGGCCGCTACCGATTCCTGCGGTCGATGCGAGGGCGAGCGTTGCCCCGGTCGCCGGCGGAAGCACCGTGCCCGTCGATCAGACCGATCCGCTGGCCGAGGCTGATTTCCTGATTGCCTACGGACTCTATGATCAGGCTGCTGATCTGGTTATCCAGGCCATGGGTCGCGAACCGGGTCGTCGCGAACTCCGGCTCAAGTTGCTCGAGGTCTACTTCGTCGGTGGCAATAAGCCCAAGTTCGAGCGACTCGCAGCCGATCTCGCCGCCTCCCGCGAGGGGGCGGCACCCGATGAATGGGAGAAAGTTGTCCTGATGGGGCGGCAGATTTCGCCTCAGGATCCGCTGTTTGCCGTCACTGGTGCGATGTCCGCCGTCGCCGGCAGCATTGACCTCAACCTCGAAGGCGGGCGTCACCGCGTCGACTTGGATCTGCTGGGCGATACATCGGTCGCTACCTTCGATCCCTCGCGACTCGATCGCGGTGGCGAGATCGACGAGCCAAGCGGGGCGGCGGAGCCGATTCCGCTCGGAACCTTGGACAGCCGGGCGGAAATTCGCGCCGCGCCACGCGCAGATTCATCGGCGAATGGGTCTGCTGGTCATCGTGGGCCGATCGATCGGGCAGGAGACTTCTCGCTTCGCGACTTCGGCCACGAGATTCGCACGGCGGGCAGGCCTGCGGCCGCGGCGAGCCTGACTGATTTCGATGCCGTGACCATGAGCGAGGTCGGTACCAAGCTTGATCTGGCTCGTGCCTATGTGGATATGGGCGATCCGGAAGGCGCGCGCAGCATTCTGGAACAGGTGCTGTCCGAAGGATCGGAGTCGCAGCAGCAGGAAGCGCGCCGCCTGATCCAGTCGCTAGCGGACTGAGGCGTTCAGCCCGTGGCACGTTTGGCCATTGGTATCGAATACGAGGGCAGCCGCTACCACGGCTGGCAGACGCAGCCCTCCGCGCCCAGTATCCAGTCGATCGTCGAAGCTGCCCTGAGCAGCGTTGCTGCGCAGTCCGTGGATCTAACCTGTGCAGGGCGCACCGATGCTGGTGTGCATTCGCTGGGTCAGGTAGCTCACTTCGATACCTCTGCGCAGCGTGCAGCGAATGCGTGGTTGCTAGGTACCAACAGTGCCTTGCCACCGGATATCAGCCTGCGCTGGGTGCAAACTGTTCCCGATCACTTTCATGCCCGCTTCTCGGCGCTCAGTCGCTGCTATCGCTACTGGATCCTGAATCGGCGTGCGCGCTCGGCCCTGGCGGCGCAGCGCGCATGGTTGGTCCATCGGCCGCTCGATGAACATGCGATGCAGGCGGCGGCCCAGATACTGCTGGGAGAGCATGATTTCAGTGCATTCCGTGCCGCGGAATGCCAGGCGCACTCGCCGGTGCGCCGAATCCTGGAACACCAGGTCACCCGCAACGGTGAGTGGCTGTGTGTGCAGATCCGCGCCAATGCCTTCCTGCACCACATGGTCCGAAACATCGTCGGCCTACTGGTCGCAGTGGGCCGCGGCGAGCGGTCGCCGGAGCACGCCCGCACGCTGCTGCTGTCGCGGGATCGCCGTCTTGGCGAGGTCACCGCGCCGGCCCACGGGCTGTATTTTTGGCAGGTGGAATACCCGCCACAGTTCGGCCTTCCCGAAGATTCCGCTATCA
>CAYFPW010000009.1:0-18244 GCA_964345055.1 uncultured Steroidobacteraceae bacterium
GTAGAGAAGACGCAGGTAGTCGTAGATCTCGGTGACGGTGGCGACGGTGGAGCGGGGGTTGTGTGAGCCCGATTTCTGCTCGATGGCGATGGCAGGGGACAGGCCCTCGATGCTGTCGACGTCCGGCTTGTCCATCATCGACAGGAACTGGCGCGAGTAGGCCGATAGGGATTCCACGTAGCGGCGCTGTCCCTCCGCGTACAGCGTGTCAAAGGCCAGCGACGACTTCCCGGAGCCTGACAGGCCGGTCAGCACGGTCAGGCGGTCCCGCGGCAGGTCGAGATCGATGTTCCGCAGGTTGTGTGTCCTGGCCCCGCGAATGCGTATCAGCTGCATGGAAAGTGCACGCTCTGGATCAGCCAAAGGGCCAAGAGTGCCAGAGAACGGGCCCTAGGGCCAAAACCCCGTAAAACAGCGCCCCTGCACCAGTTTTGATGCCTGCCGGCGGGGGCAGAACCCACTACAATACTGGCCAGATATAGGCTTGGCAGAAAAAGGACACCCCACTTATGGCGCGCGGCATCAACAAGGTCATTCTGGTCGGTCACCTCGGCGCGGATCCTGAGAGTCGCGCCATGCCCAGTGGCAGGAGCGTCACCAACCTGCGTCTGGCCACCAGCGAGAGCTGGAAGGACAAGCAATCGGGTGAGCAGAAAGAGCGCACCGAGTGGCACAGCATCGTGCTCTATGACCGCCTCGGCGAGGTGGCCAGCGAATACCTGCGCAAGGGTTCGCAGGTATACATCGAGGGGCGCCTGCAGACACGCAAGTGGCAGGACAAGGAAGGCAAGGATCGCTACACCACTGAGATCATCGCCAACGACATGCAGATGCTGGGCGGTCGCGCTGGCGCGGGTGGCGGAAGCGGCGGGTCCTATGAGCCACGCGAGCGCAGCAGCGCCGCGGAGCCGGTCGCCGCCAGTGCGGTGCCCGAGCTGGATGACGACGTCCCGTTCTGAAGCTGGAACCGATATTCCGTTGAGCGGCCGCTACTACATCAAGACCTACGGTTGCCAGATGAACGAGTACGATTCCGCCCGTATGGCGGACGTGCTCCAAGGCATGGCCGGACTTGCGCAGACCGAGGATCCGGCTGCAGCCGATGTGCTGCTGGTCAACACCTGCTCGGTGCGCGAGAAGGCGCAGGAGAAGGTCTTCTCGCTGCTCGGGGAGTGGCGTGGCCTCAAGCAGCAGCGACCGGAGGTGATCATCGGTGTGGGTGGCTGCGTGGCCAGCCAGGAAGGTGATGGCATTACCGCGCGCGCACCGTTCGTTGATCTGGTCTTCGGCCCGCAGACCATTCACCGACTGCCGGAAATGATCGAGGCGCGGCGGCGACGTGGCCGTCCGGTGGTGGATGTCAGCTTCCCAGAAATCGAGAAATTCGACCGCATGCCGGAGCCGCGGGCCGAGGGTGCCAGCGCCTTCGTCTCCATCATGGAAGGCTGCAGCAAGTATTGCAGTTTCTGTGTGGTGCCCTACACGCGCGGTGACGAGGTCAGTCGGCCCTTTGCCTCGGTGATCGACGAGGTCCGTGCGCTGGCCCGCCAGAGTGTCATGGAAATCACTCTGCTGGGGCAGAACGTCAATGCCTATGCGGGCGAGATGCATGACGGTGCAAAGATCGATCTGGCGACGCTGATCCACCACGTTGCGGCCATCGGTGGCATCGAGCGCATCCGCTTCACGACTTCGCATCCGCTGGAATTCAGCGACAGCCTCATCGAGGCCTATGCCAGCGTGCCGGCGCTCGCCAATCATCTGCATCTGCCGGTGCAAAGCGGCTCGGATCGCGTGCTGGCCGCCATGAAGCGCGGCTACACGGCGCTGCAGTTCAAGGAGCGTATCCGCAGGCTGCGTGCCGTGCGTCCGGATATCTCCGTGAGCAGCGACTTCATCGTCGGTTTTCCCGGAGAGACGGAGCGGGACTTCGAGGCCACGCTGGCGCTGGTACAGCAGATCGAGTGTGATCAGTCCTACAGCTTCATCTACAGCCGCAGACCCGGAACGCCGGCGGCATCGCTCCCGGATGATGTGAGCATGGAAGACAAGCAGCAGCGTCTGGAGAGGCTGCAGGCACTGCTGGATGCACAGGCGCTGGCCATCAGTCAGCGCATGGTGGGCAGCGTGCAGCGCGTGCTGGTCGCGCGGCCCGCACGACGTCATGCCGGCGAACTGGCGGGCCGTACGGAGAACAACCGTTGGGTCAATTTTCCGGGCTCGCCGGAACTGATCAACCGCTTCGTGGATGTGCGCATCACCGAGGCACGCCCGCATTCACTGCGCGGAGAGCTGCTCGAGACGCCGCATGACTGAGACGGCGCTACGCGAGTTCGAGCTGGAGCTGGAGGGCAATACCACTCTGGCTAATCTCTGCGGTCCGCTGGACGCCAATCTACAACTGCTGGAAGAGCGTCTAGGGGTGCGCATTCGGCGCCGCGGCCATCATTTTTCCGTGCAGGGTGAACGCGCGGAGCTGGCTGAGGCGGTGCTGCGCGATCTGGCACGCCAGGCGACGGCACGTGCGGTGAGTAGCGAGAACGTGCACCTCGGTTTGGTCGAACATTCCAATGCGGACGCGAAGCCTGCGCGCGCCGTCGCGGCGAGCAACGAGGTGGTGGTCATCCGCACGCCAGCGGTTGCGATCCGTGCTCGGGGCGAACATCAGCGCGGCTATCTGGCCAACATCCACGCCCATGACCTGACCTTCGGTGTCGGTCCGGCCGGTACTGGCAAGACCTATCTGGCGGTGGCCTGCGCGGTGGAGATGCTGTTGGCCGAGCGCGTCCGGCGACTGGTGCTGGTCAGGCCGGCTGTGGAAGCGGGCGAGCGACTGGGCTTTCTGCCGGGGGACATGTCGCAGAAAGTGGATCCGTACCTGCGGCCAATCTACGACGCGCTTTATGAAATGCTCGGGTTCGATCGCGTTGCGCGACTGATCGAGCGAGCGGTCATCGAGGTGGCTCCGCTGGCTTTCATGCGCGGCCGATCGCTGAATGACGCATTCGTGATCCTCGACGAAGCGCAGAACACTACGCCGGAGCAGATGAAGATGTTTCTCACGCGTATCGGATTTGGTTCGCGTGCTGTGGTCACCGGTGACGTCACTCAGACCGACCTGCCGGCGGGCAAGCCCTCCGGACTGCGACATGTGCTGCACGTCCTGCGTGGCGTGAAGGGCGTTGCCTTCACCCATTTCGATGCGGCCGATGTGGTGCGTCACCCGCTGGTACAACGGATCGTTCAGGCCTATGAAGCCGAAAGCAGTGGCTGAGTCTCCCGTGCAGGTGAGCATTGCACGCAGCACCCGCCACGCGGGTGTGCCGCCGCTGCGTGAGTTCGAGCGCTGGGCGGTCGCCGCTCTGGGGGCTCGCGCCCGCTGCGTGGTGTCATTGCTGGTCGTCGGTCCGGCGCGCTCCCGCAGCCTCAACCTCCGCTATCGCGGCAAGGATCGGGCCACCAATGTGCTGTCCTTTCCGCCAGCAGTGGCTGTGGATGTCGAGGGTGGCAGACCGCTGCTCGGTGATCTGGTCATCTGTCCGTCCGTACTGAGTCGTGAGGCGCGCGAGCAGGACAAGCGGCTGCGCGACCACTGGGCACATTTGTTTGTGCACGGGCTGTTGCACCTGTCCGGTTTCGATCACGAAAGTGATGAAGACGCGCGCCGCATGGAAGGGCGCGAGGTGCGTGTGTTGCGTAGTTTGGGCATCGCCAATCCCTATCGGAGTCATTGAGTGATGGAACCCGTTCAAGGCAAGAAGGCGCCGCGCAGGAGCAGCCGCTGGCGCAGTGCCATCACCAAGACACTGGCTGGCAGCATCACCGAGCGCTCTGAATGGCTGGATCTCCTGCGCGATGCCAGCGTCCGTGGTGTCATCAGCACTGACGATTTCGCGATGCTCGAGGGTGCGCTGGCGGTTGCCGAGATGCAGGTGCGCGACATCATGGTGCCGCGAGCACAGATGGTCTGCCTGCGCCGCGACGAGAGATTGGAGCAGATCATTCCGCGGGTCGTGGAATCGGGACATTCGCGCTATCCGGTTGTCGATGGTGACCGCGATGACGTGGAGGGCATTCTGCTGGCCAAGGATCTGCTGCGGGCGGTGGCGGGTGGTGGCCTGGAAGAGGATGCCATCTTCGACATGCGCGAGTTCCTGCGGCCGGCGGTTTTTGTGCCGGAGTCGAAGCGGCTGAATGTGCTGCTGAAGGACTTCCGTGACAATCACAACCACATGGCGCTGGTGGTCGACGAGTATGGCGGTGTCGCCGGGTTGGTCACTATCGAGGATGTGATCGAGCAGATCGTCGGTGACATCGATGACGAGTTCGATATCGAGGAAGAGCTCAGCATCCGCCCTGACGGCGACCAGCAGTTCCTAGTGCGCGGCACAACGCCACTCGAGGAATTCAATGAGCACTTCCACACACAGCTGCCGGAGGGCGAGTTCGAGACGGTTGCCGGCATGGTTATGCAGCAGCTCGGTCGCGTGCCGCGGCGAGGCGAGTCGGTGGTCATCGCCGGCTGGGAATTCCGCGTCCAGCGCACCGACCGGCGACGCATCGATAGCCTGCGCGTGGCGCCGGCAGCGACACCGGGCGCAGGCGCCACGAAAGTCGAGTCGTGAACGCTCCGGACGGCTGGCGCCGGTTGCTCCCGCTCCCGCTGGGCGCTGCATCGACGCTGGCCTTTGCGCCGTTCAATCTCTGGCCGCTGGCCATTCTGTGTCCATTGCTGTTGATGTGGCTCTGGCGTGGTGCGACTCCGCGTGTTGGCGCCTGGCGCGGTTTTGCCTACGGGATTGGGGTGTTCGCTGCCGGGACGTGGTGGCTCTATATCAGCATCCACGACATGAACGATTCGCCGGCCTGGCTGGCGCTGTTGCTTGTGGCGGCTCTGGTGCTGGCTATGGCTGCGTATTACGCACTCGCCGGCTGGCTGCTGGCGCGCTTGTGGGGTGGCCGTTCACTGGGCGCCTGGTGTGTGGGTGCGGCATCGCTTTGGCTGCTGGTCGAGTGGCTGCGCGGCTGGTTGTTCACCGGATTCCCCTGGCTGCAACTCGGCTATTCGCAGACCGACACATGGCTGTCGGGCTGGGCACCGCTGCTGGGATCCTATGGCATCGGTGGTTTGCTGCTGGTTTCCATCGCGCTGCTGCTCTGGGGCTGGCTGAGTGCGCAGTCCCGCTCGCATCGGCTCATCACCGTGGCGCTGGCTCTGCTGCCCTGGTTCGCCGGACGGCTGTTGCAGCCTGTCATCTGGACCGAAGTCAGTGGGGAGCCGGTGAGCGTCGCGGTGTTGCAGGGCGCCGTGCCGCAGCGGATCAAATGGCTGGTGAACAACCGTGAAGCGACGCGCGAGCTCTATCACCGACTGAACAATGAGGCGCTCGGCGCGCGGCTGATCCTGTGGCCGGAGGCGGCCGTCACCGAACTGGCCAACCAGATTCCACAGTATCTGGAGCAGATCCGTAGTGAGTCCCGCCAGCAGGGTTCAGATGTGGTGCTGGGCATCCTGCGCATGGATGAGCGTGGCGAGAACGTCTACAACTCGATGCTGGCGCTCTCTGAACCGCCTCAGTTCTATGACAAGCGCCATCTGGTGCCGTACAGCGAGTTTTTTCCGGTGCCTGATTGGGTGCGCGGGGTGTTGCAGCGCCTGGACTTGCCCTATGCCGACATTACTCACGGCGCGGACAACCAGCCGCCGGTACGGGCCGGGGGCATGCAGCTGGCGGCGACGATCTGCTACGAGGATACTTTCGGTCATGCCCTGCGTGCGGCCTCTGGGGCGGCCGATGTGCTGGTCAACGTGACCAATGACGCCTGGTTCGGCCACTCCCCGGCACGCTATCAGCATTTCCAGATGAGCCGGATGCGGGCCATGGAGGAACGGCGTTGGCTGATCCGCGCTGCCAATGACGGGGTTTCGGCCATCGTGGCCCCCGCTGGTAAAGTCATCGGGCGCGCCGCCGAGTTCCGCCCGGGAGTGCTGCGCGGAACCGTCACGCCGCGTCGTGGTCTCACCCCGTACGCACGCTTTGGCGATTGGCCGGTTCTGGGGGCAGCAATGCTGGCCCTGCTGGCCAGCCTTGCCGGCGGGCGGTTTCGGGGCTTGAAACCGGTGCCGAATGGCACCATGCAACGCAGGTCGAACTGATCTTGGAGTGATGGCAAATATGTTGCGTCAGAAACTGGATTCGAGAGTAATCAGCGCGATTGCGCTCCTGTCGCTGTTCACAGCCTGTGCGCAGCATTCCTCCAGTGCCGTGGCTGCGGCGCAGGCCGCAACGCCTGCTGCCAGCGCCGCGTCGGCAGCAGCGCCGTCGGCGCCGCTGGTACGCGGTCTGCCGGATTTCAGCGGACTGGTCGCGGCCGTGGGCCCGGCTGTGGTCAACGTGCAGGTCATTGAGCGCAGCAGCAATTCGCGTACCCAGCGTCTGGGCGGTGGTGGCGATGAGGATCCGTTCAACGATTTCTTCCGTCGTTTCGGCATTCCCCAGGAGCAGGTTCCGCAAGGGCGTGGCAGCACTCCGCAGCCGAGTCGCGGTGAAGGCTCTGGTTTCATCGTCAGTCCCGATGGCTACATCATGACCAACGCGCATGTGGTCAACAACGCCTCCAAGGTGACCGTGAAACTGACGGATCAGCGGGAGTTCGTAGCCAAGGTGGTGGGATCGGACGACACGTCTGATGTCGCTGTGCTCAAAATCGACGGTAAGAATCTGCCAGTGGTGCGTTTCGGCGATGTATCCAAGCTGCGCGTCGGCGAGTGGGTGCTGGCCATCGGTTCGCCCTTCGGTATGGAGAACAGTGTGACTGCCGGTATCGTCAGTGCGACCGGTCGCAGCATCCGCAGTGAAAACCCGCGCAACTACGTCAACTTCATCCAGACCGATGCCGCCGTGAATCCGGGTAACTCGGGCGGCCCGCTGTTCAACATGAACGGCGAGGTCGTGGGTATCAACTCGCAGATTTTCAGCACCACGGGCAGCTATGCCGGTATGTCCTTCGCCATACCGATCGATCTGGCGAACAACGTCCGCGAACAACTGGTCAGCAATGGCAAGGTCACGCGCGGCATCATCGGCGTGACGATCCAGCCGGTCACCAGTGCGCTGGCTGAGAGCTATGGTCTGGACCGTCCGCGTGGTGCTGCGGTGGGCAGCGTCAACAAAGGTGGTCCGGCCGATCGCGCCGGCATTCAGTCCGATGATGTGATCCTCAGCGTCAATGGCAAGCCAGTAGCCAGCAATTCCGACTTGCCGCCGATGATCGCGGCGATCCGGCCGGGCACCAAGGCTGATCTGGAGATCTGGCGCAACAAGGCCAGCAAGCATGTGTCGGTGGTCATCGACGAG
Organism: uncultured Steroidobacteraceae bacterium; assembly: GCA_964345055.1. Classification (GTDB taxonomy): domain Bacteria; phylum Pseudomonadota; class Gammaproteobacteria; order Steroidobacterales; family Steroidobacteraceae; genus FEN-1191. The sequence continues at coordinate 7,359 of CAYFPW010000009.1, forward strand.
CTGCAGGAAGACACGCGCGCCACCCGGACATCGCGCAACTCTTCGCGCCAGGGCAGCAGCTCCGGCAGCGCGGTCGAGAAGCTGGGTCTGTCGGTGCGAGAATTGTCGGCTACCGAGCGGCGCCAGATGCGCGCCGATGGCACGCTTCTGGTCGACGAGGCCAGCGGTGCGGCCGCCGAAGCTGGCGTGCAGTCAGGCGATGTGATCCTCAGCGCCAATGGCAAGGATGTCGGGACGGTCGAGGAGCTGCGTGCCGCGGTCCGTGGCAGTACCGTGGCACGTCTGCGGGTGCAGAGCTGGGACCAGAGCGGTCAGAGCTACACCAGCATCATCGCAGTGCGTCCCGAATAAGCTGTTTCGATGCGCCGCGGTGCCCCAGTGTCTGATGGCGCGCCGCGGCGCATCGCCGCTTTAATTCAATGAAGCTGCGTGATCTCGGGCCGGGACTGATCACCGGTGCAGCCGACGACGATCCGAGCGGTATCGCCACGTATTCTCAGGCAGGCGCGCGGTTCGGCTACAGTCTGCTCTGGACCACGGTGCTGACGTGGCCCCTGATGGCCGCAATCCAGCTCATCAGCGCGCGTATCGGCTGTGCCACAGGCCGCGGTCTGACCGCGAACATCCGCAGCAACTTTCCCCGCCCCGTTTTGCTGGCCGTCGTGCTGCTGCTGGTGCTGGCGAATGGCTTCAATATTGCCGCTGACATCGCTGCCATGGGCGAGGCGCTGCGTTTGGTCCTGGGCGGATCGGCGGTGGTCTATTCGCTCACCTTCTCGATGGCCTGCCTGCTGCTGCAGGTCTTCATGCGCTATCAGAGCTATGTGCGTTACCTGAAATGGCTGACGCTGGCGTTGCTCAGCTACGCGGTTGTCGTGTTCACCATCCATGTGCCCTGGGCTGCGATGTTGCGCGGGGCACTTCTGCCCCAGCTGCATATGGATCGGGACATGCTGGAGATGATCGTTGCGGTACTCGGAACCACCATCAGTCCCTACCTGTTCTTTTGGCAGGCCGCGCAGGAGATGGAGGATGCCCGGCTGCGCAGCGACTCACCCGACGACCTCGCAGCCGCACGCCTGCAATTGCGTCGTACCAAATGGGACACGATCATCGGGATGGGATTTTCCAACCTGATCGCGTTCTTCATCATGCTCAGCACTGCTGCGACTTTGCATGCGTCCGGGCTGCATGATATTCAGACCTCCGCGCAGGCCGCTGAGGCGCTGCGACCGATTGGCGGCGAACTGACCTTCCTGCTGTTCAGCTGCGGCATCATCGGTACCGGTCTGCTGGCGGTGCCGGTGCTGGCAGGTTCGGCAGCCTATGCGGTTGCCGAATGTTTCGACTGGCCCTACGGTCTGGATCTCAAGCTACACCAGGCGCGGGGCTTTTACGGCATCGTCGCTCTGGCAACCCTCGGCGGGGTGGTGCTGCAATTTCTGCGCAGTGACCCGATCCAGGAGCTGTTCTGGAGCGCTGTTCTCAATGGTCTGGTGGCCGTGCCGATCATGGTCGTGATGATGCAGCTCGCGTCCCGGTCTGCCGTGATGGGCCCGTTCGCCCTGCGCGGGCGGCTGCAGCTCGTTGGCTGGCTGGCGACAGCGGTGATGGCGCTGGCTGCCGCCGGCATGCTCATCAGTTTCTTCTAGGCCGGCCCGTGGGTGTCGCTGCGGCGTGAGGCCGGCGGCGCGCTCATGTAACATCGTCGGATGCACGAGCGATACGATCATGCCGCCGTCGAGCAGGCGGCTCAGGAGTGGTGGGCGCAGCAGCGCTGTTTTGCGGCCCGTGAGGAGCCCACCCGTCCCAAATATTATTGCCTGTCCATGTTCCCGTACCCCTCCGGGCGGCTACACATGGGTCATGTGCGCAACTACACCATCGGCGACGTGCTGGCGCGTTTCATGCGTATGCAGGGTCGCAATGTCCTGCAGCCCATGGGCTGGGATGCCTTTGGTCTACCGGCCGAAAATGCTGCTATCGCCAATGGCGTGCCGCCGGCGCAGTGGACCCGCGACAACATCGCATACATGAAGAAGCAGTTGCGCGCGCTGGGCTTCGCGCTCGACTGGGATCGCGAGGTGACCACCTGTGATCCCGAGTACTACCGCTGGAACCAGTGGATGTTTCTGCGCATGCTCGAAGCCGGAATCGCCTATCGCAAGACTGGCGTGGTGAACTGGGATCCAGTTGACCAGACGGTGCTCGCCAATGAGCAGGTGATCGATGGTCGCGGCTGGCGTACCGGCGCGCTGGTGGAGAAGCGCGAGATTCCGATGTACTACCTGCGCATTACGCAGTTCGCGCCCGAGCTGCTCGCCGCGCTGGACGAATTGCCGGGCTGGCCGGAGCGCGTGCGCACCATGCAGGCCAACTGGATTGGTCGCAGCGAAGGCGTAGACATCGAGTTCCCCTATGCACCGGATTCAGCTGCCCTGATGGGTGCGGCAGCCGCTGGTGGCGCCGCGAAGGGGGTGCGTGGCCTGCGTGTCTTCACCACGCGCGCTGATACGGTGTTTGGCGTCAGTTTTGTTGCGGTCTCCGCCGAGCATCCGCTCGCCACGGCAGCCGCTGCGCGCGATCCCGCACTGGCGGCCTTCGTCGACGAGTGTCGTCGCGGCAGCACGATGGAGGCCGATGTGGCCACCGCCGAGAAGCGCGGCATGGCCACGGGGGTGCATGTGCTGCATCCGCTGACCGGCGAGGCCGTGCCGGTGTGGGTGGCCAACTACGTGCTGATGTCCTACGGCGAAGGCGCCGTGATGGCCGTGCCCGCGCATGATGAGCGCGACTTCGAGTTCGCGCAGCGTTACGGTTTGCCGGTTCGGATGTCAGTGGCTTCGCCGCGCGGCGCCTATGACGCTGTGGTCGCGCCGTGGCGTGAGGAATACGCGGAGCACGGTGTACTCGTGGACTCCGGTGAGTTCACCGGACTCACTTCTGCCGCGGCGGTTGATGCCATCGCAGCGAAGTTGCAGGCGCAGGGGCAGGGTGACAAGCGCGTGCAGTGGCGTCTGCGTGATTGGGGCATCTCGCGCCAGCGGTACTGGGGCTGTCCGATCCCGCTGATCCACTGCGCGAAGTGCGGCACCGTGCCTGTGCCCGATGATCAGTTGCCGGTGCGCTTGCCCGAGCAGCTCGTGCCGGATGGTTCGGGTAACCCGCTGCACAAGTGCGAGGAGTTCCTGCGCTGCACCTGTCCGAAGTGCGGAGCTGCGGCGCGTCGCGAGACCGACACGATGGATACCTTTGTCGATTCCTCGTGGTACTTCCTGCGCTATGCGTCGGCGGGTAATGACCGTGCACCGGTTGATGAGCGCGCCGACTACTGGCTGCCCGTGGACCAGTATATTGGCGGTATCGAACATGCGATCCTGCACCTGCTTTATTCGCGTTTCTGGACGCGTGCTATGCAGTCGATGGGACTGGTGAAGCTGGCAGAACCCTTCGCCAATCTGCTGACTCAGGGCATGGTGCTGAACCACATCTACTATCGTCAGCCGGCAGAGGGTCGGCGTGTGTATTTCAATCCCGCCGATATCGAGGAGGGTCGTCTGAAGAGCGACGGCCTGCCGGTGGAGCATGCGGGCCTGGGCACCATGTCCAAGTCGAAGAACAACGGCGTCGATCCGCAGGGGCTGGTCGAGCAATATGGCGCAGACACCGCGCGCCTGTTCATGATGTTCGCAGCACCGCCGGAGCAGACGCTGGAATGGTCCGACGACGGCGTACTAGGACAGCACCGTTTCCTGCGGCGTCTGTGGAAGGCGGTGTTTGATCACGTTGCGGCCGGGCCCGCGCCGGCGCTGTCCGGCGTGACGCTGGGTGATGAGGCGCGCGAAGTCCGGCGCCTGACGCATCGTACGCTGGAGAAAGTCACTGGAGACATCGGCCGGCGGCGTGTGTTCAACACAGCCATTGCTGCGGTGATGGAGCTGCTGAACGCCGTGGGCAAACTGGAAGGCATGGACGATGGTGCACGCGCCGTGCGCCAGGAAGCGCTGGAGATCGCGGTGCTGTGCCTTTCGCCGATCGTGCCGCACATTACGCATGCACTGTGGCATGAGCTGGGCCATGAGCGAGCGCTGATCGATGAATCCTGGCCGACGCCGGATCCTGCGGCGCTCACTCAGGACAGCGTCGAGTTGATCGTGCAGGTCAACGGCAAGCTGCGTGGTCGCGTGCGTGTGCCGGCCGGTGCGGATCAGACCGCTGCGCAGGCGTTGGCATTGGCCGACGAGGGTGTGCAGAGGTTTGTGACGGGTGCGCCGAAGCGTGTCATCTACGTGCCCGGAAAACTGCTCAACATCGTCGTATGAGTGCCGCGGCATGAAAAGGCTGTCGCTTCTGGCAGTGGTGGTACTGCTGGCAGGCTGCGGCTTCCACTTGCAGGGCCGGCAGCCTCTGCCGCCGGTGCTGGCCGCTGCATACATCGATCCGGTTGATGCGCAGTCCGATTTTTACCTCGGACTGCGCGCTGCGCTGCGTGCCTCGGGGAGTCAGATTCAGGAGGAAGCCGCTCCCGGAGGAGCCATCATCCGCATCGTCAATGATCGCACCTCTGAACGCGTGCTGGCCGTCTCTGCCCAGAATGTGCAAACCGCTTACGAGTTGAGCTACACCGTGCGTATTGCGGTCAGTGCCGGTGGACGGCAGCTGATCGAACCAGAGGAACATACAGTATCGCGCGAATACAGTTTCGCTGAGTCGGCGCAGCTGGCGAAGCTGCGCGAGCGCGAGGCGCTCAGTGCGGCGCTGGCCAATGACCTGGTCACCGTGGTCATGCGTCGGCTCGCCAGCCTGAAATAACGAATGCCGTGACTGTCCTGCGCGTCGCCGATATCGACCATCCCACGCTCTCGCAACTGCTGTGTCGATTCGGGCTGGATCTGCGCCTCGTCAGTCAGGGCGGCGAAATTCCTAGTTCCTACTGGGGCGAGAGTGAGGCCGGCCTGAGAGGTCATGAACTGTTTGTGCGGCTGGATACGCCGGTGCACTCCGCGCTGCACGAGGGTGCGCATTTCATTTGCATGGATTCATCGCGCCGCATGGGTCTGAATACCGATGCCGGTGGCGACTTCGCCGAAGAGGATGCCGTCTGTTATCTGCAGATCCTGCTGGCAGCTCACCTCGGTCAGGTGGGTTGCGAACGCATGTGTGCCGACATGGATGAGTGGGGCTATACCTTCCGACTTGGCAGCGCGCAGGCCTGGTTCGAGCAGGATGCCATCACGGCCCGAGACTGGCTGATCCGTGAGGGCGTGATTGGTGCGGATGGTTCCATCCGCTTTGCGGTGCGCGGCTAGCGCTGATTGCTCAGCGCTTGCTGGAGAGAGCAGCCAGCCAGCCGCCCACAGCCATTGCTAGCACGTACCAGACTGCGGCCGCGTGGCCGCTGCTCATGGCAACCAGTGCCGGTCCCGGGCAGTATCCCGACACGCCCCAGCCGATACCGAACGCCAGACTCCCGATGATCAGCGGACGATCAATGCGGCGCGGTTCGCCATCGTCATCATCATTTCCATCGGGCTTCGTTTCGCGTTTCGCGTCATGGCGGTTTGCCCACAGCATGCACGGCATGGCCACACCGATGGCACCGGCCATGACCAGCGCAAGTGATGGATCCCATTGGCCGGCGACATCGAGAAAGCCGCGCACCTTATCCGGATCCACCATGCCGGAAAGCAACAGGCCGATTCCGAAAAGCAGTCCGCAGACGAATGCGGTGACGATGCGCTGGCGGCCGCTCATGGCAGCATGCCGTGCAGTACGTGTCGAACGAGGGTGACCGTCAGCATGCCGGTGAACATGAAACACAGCACGGCCACCAGTGAACGCAGAGACAGGCGTGACAGGCCGCAGATGCCGTGGCCACTGGTGCAGCCGCGTGCCTTCCAGGTGCCATAGCCGGTAAGCACTCCGGCGATGAGGAGGGGAGCGAGCGCACCCTGCGCGTTGGCCGCGGCGCCGGCGATGGGCAGCGGCAGCCACGGTGCGAGTAGCAACCCGGCGAGAAATGCCAGTCGCCAAGCGGAATCGGCAGCGAGACCTCGGCTTGGCCAGCGCAGCAGCGCGTGAAAGATGCCGCTGATGCCAGCCACGTGTCGCGTCAGTCCGTACAGCAGTGCAGCCGACAGTCCGATCAGCATGCCGCCGCCCAGTGCAGTCCAGGGCGTGAAGTGTTGCCAGTCGATGTTCATGCCGCAAAGGATAGCGCAGTCACGGTTGCTTGGCGGCGCCGGCCCTTGCCGGCGATAATGCCGCGGTGTTGAACTTCACCGATGTGACGGTCCGTCGCGGACCGCGAGTCCTCTTCTCCCAAGCCACCTTCAGCCTTTTTCGCGGCGAGAAAGCCGGTATCACCGGCGAGAACGGTAGTGGCAAGTCAACGTTGCTCGCATTGGTGCGTGGCGAAATCCAGCCCGATGCAGGCGGCTTCGACATGCCCGGCAATCTGCAGCTGGCTTCCGTGTCGCAGGACATTGAGGCCACCGATCAGCCGGCTATCGATTTCGTGCTCGACGGCGATGCCGAGCTGCGCGAAGTCGAGCGACTGATTGCCGAAGCCGAGGCGAGAGATGACGGCACGCGTATCGGTACGCTGCACGCACGCTACGGGGGCATCGGTGGCTACGACGCCCGTGCCCGGGCCGCACAGCTCATGCACGGATTGGGCTTCCAGACGGCGGATGAAACGCGTCCGATCCGTGCGTTTTCGGGCGGCTGGCGGGTGCGCATCAATGTGGCCCGGGCGCTGATGTGCCGCTCTGATCTGCTCCTGCTGGACGAGCCGACCAACCACCTTGATATCGATGCCATCCTCTGGCTCGAGGGTTGGCTGCGCGACTATCGCGGCACGCTGCTGCTGATCGCGCACGATCGCGAGTTTCTCGATCGGGTCTGTGACCGCATCGTCAATATCGAACAGCAGACGGTGCGAGCGTATCGCGGCAACTACTCCGCTTTCGAAACACAACGTGCCGCAGAGCTGGCTGAGCAGGGCGCGATGTACGAGCGGCAGCAGCGCGAGATCCGCCACATGGAATCCTTTGTGGAGCGCTTCCGCGCCAAGGCCACCAAGGCGCGTCAGGCACAGAGTCGTATCAAGGCGCTGGAGCGGATGCAGCGGATCGCTCCGGCTCATGTGGCATCAGCCAGTTTCGCCTTCAGCTTTGCCGAGCCGGAAAAACTGCCCAGTCCATTGCTGGTGATCGACGAACAGAGCGTTGGCTACGGAGACAGTGCGTTGCTGTCGGATTGCAGTCTGACCGTGCTGCCCGGCGACCGTATTGCACTGCTGGGTCGCAACGGTGCCGGCAAATCCACCTTCATGAAACTGCTGGCGGGCGTTTTGACAGCAACCGGCGGCACGCGCAGCGAGGCTCGCGATCTGGGTATCGGCTACTTCGCGCAGCATCATCTGGAACAGTTGCATTCCGCTGAGTCACCGCTGCAGAACCTGCGGCGAGTGGGTACTGAGCGCGCCGCCCGCCAGACCGAACAGGAGCTGCGCGATTATCTGGCCAGCTTCGGCTTTCGCGGTGATCGCGTGTTCGAGCCGATTGCGCCATTCTCCGGCGGGGAGAAGGCGCGGCTGATGCTAGCGTTAGTCAGCTATCAGCAGCCAAACCTGCTGTTGCTGGACGAGCCCACCAACCATCTGGATCTGGAGATGCGCCAGGCGCTGGCCGTGGCGCTGCAGGACTATAGCGGTGCCGTCGTGCTGGTGTCGCATGACCGGCATCTGCTCAATTCGGTGGCTGATCAACTGTTCCTCGTCGATGCGGGTCGCGTCATGCATTTCGATGGCGATCTCGAGGACTACGCCAGCTGGGCTGCAGGCGGCAGAGCAGTTGCGGCGGATACGAAGGCATCTGGTGCAGCGCAGACACTTCCCTCAGCGTCATCCGTTACGCCTCCGAATAGCGAGACATCCGCCGGGGGTGGGGATCGGCGCCAGCGTCGGCGCGAAGAAGCGGCGCAGCGCGCAGCGCTGGCCCCACTGCGTGCAACCGTCAGCCGCGTGGAGCGCGAACTCGAGGCCCTCGTCGCGCAGCGGGCTAGGGTGGAGCAGCAGTTGACCGAACCGGAGCTGTTCCAGCCGGAACAGAAAGCGAAGCTGAAGGACCTGCTTCAGACACAGCATGGGTTGAGCAAAGAGATTGCGCGCGTCGAGGCAGCCTGGATGGAAGCGCAGGAACTCCTTGAGGCCGCGGAGCGAGCGCAGGCCTGACGTCCCGCGCGGGCCGGCTCAGCGTGCCCAGTCGGGCGCAGGGGCAGTGAACTCAACCGGCTGGCGCGTCAGCGGATGACGGAATGCAATCTTCCACGCATGCAGACACAGTGGTGGATCGGACACGGCCAGCGTCTGTGCCTGCCCCAGTTTGCCTTCGCGCAGATAAGCCGGGTCACCGCACACTGGGAAGCCGAGGTGCGCGCAGTGAATGCGGATCTGGTTGGTGCGACCGGTGCGCGGGCGCGCCTCTAGAAGACTGGTGCCGTCGGCATCGGTTCGCAGCAAAGTGAAATCGGTGCGCGACTCCAGTCCGTTGGCCAGATCTACCGTGCGTGAACCCAGCGCTCCAGCGGCCGCACTGATGGGCGCGGTACAGCTGAAAGTCTGCTCAGTCGGCCTGCCATCGACACGAACCAGGTAAGTTTTCTCCACCTGGCCCTGAGAGAACTGTGGTTGCAGCAGACCGGCGAAGTGTCGTGTGCGAGTCACTAGCACGATGCCGGTGGTGTTGGCATCGAGACGATGGGCGGGTCGCGGCTTCTGCGGGTGATAGACCTGCTCGAGGACATACTGCAGAGTGTTGCGGTAAAAACGGCCGCCGGAGTGCATGGGCAGCGGAGCGGGCTTGTTCAGCACGATCAACGCTTCATCTTCATGCAGCACCATGATGCGACCGTTCACGTCTGGCTCAACCACTGCCGGAAATTTGTGCAGATAGCGCTCACCGGTTCGCGCAATGCGCTCCGCTCCGACGGGCGCATGGTGGTCATCTTCAATCCGACCCAGTGCGAATTCCTGCTCCCAGTAGCCGCTCGGCATGTGCTTCACCACGCGCCACAGCACGTCCAGCAGTTTCCAGCCATCGCAATCCGCGGGCACCGTGACGGGCCGATAGTTGTCATAGGGAACACTGCCGGGCATCGGCGTGGTGGCGCGGGCGATGGCTTCATGCCGCATCGCGATCGTCGTGGCCATCTGCTCGGCCGGTGTGCGGAAGCAATACGGGCATGACTGCCCGGGGACATAGCGCTCATCCGCCTGCTCAGTCGCATTCAGCGGTGTGAGACAGCGAAAGCACTGCGTCGCATCGGTTTCCTGCAGGCTGGGATCGAGACCGACGCGCTGGTCGAAGACGAAGCACTCACCGTCGTAATGCGCGCCGCCGCACTCCTCGAAATACTTGAGGATGCCGCCGTCCAGTTGCAGGATCTGACGAAAGCCCTGACTCTCCATGTAAGGCCCGGCTTTCTCGCAGCGGATGCCGCCGGTGCAGAACATCACGATGGGCTGATCCTTCAGCGCTTCGGGCAGACGCGCAACAGCCGCCGGAAAGTCACGGAAATGATTCACGCCGATGGGCAGTGCATTGGCGAAGGTACCCAGCCGGACTTCGTAGTCGTTGCGCGTGTCGAGCAGCGTCACCGGCCGACCTTCATCCAGCCAGCGCTTCAGTTCGCGCGCCGGCAGCTTGGGCGAGGTGTGGGTCTTGGGATCGATCCCTGGAACGCCGAAGGCGATGATTTCTTTCTTGATCCGCACCAGCATGCGCGAGAAGGGCTGGTGATCGGTGGTGCTCAATTTCGGTTGCAGATCCTCGAGCCCGGGTACGGAGCGCAGCTCGGCCAGCAGCATCTCGATGGATTCGCGCACGCCGGCCACAAACAGATTGATGCCCTCGAGGCTGAGCAGGATGGTGCCCTTGAGAGAGTGACTGTCGCACAGTGATTTGAGGCGCAGTCGCAGCGCGCGCAAGTCCGGCAGCGCAGTGAATTTGTAGGCGGCGATGTTGACGATCTGCATGGAAGCATTCCGAGTGACGAGGCGCCGGCGGGTGGCCGGTGCGGAGAAAGCGCGGCTAGCGGCGCCGCGCTGCGAAGTGATCCGTGGCCCGCACCAGCTCGGCGATATTGCCACGCTCGAAGGCTGAATGACCCGCGTCGGGCGCAATGCGCAGTTCCGCCTCGGGGAAGGCACGATGCAGGTCCCAGGCACTGCGCAGCGGACAAACGACGTCGTAGCGGCCCTGCACGATCACGGTGGGGATGTGACGGATGCGGCGTACGTCGCGCAGCAACTGATCGTCGCGCCGGAAGAAGCCGCGGTTGACGAAGTAATGACACTCGATGCGCGCGAAAGCCGCTGCGTAGTCCGCATCTTCGAATTTCGCCAGTGCCGCGGGTGCAGCCTGCAGGTAGCTGGTGGCAGCCTCCCACATCGACCAGGCGCGGGCCGCAGCGTGACGCACGCTGGCCTGGCGTGCCGTCAGGCGCTTGTAATAGGCGCGTACCATGTCACCGCGTTCGCGCGGCGGGATGACACGCTGGTACTGCTCGAACAGGTCGGGGAACAGCGAGCCGGCGCCGAGCGGATCCTGATAGAACCAATCCAGCTCCGTACGCCGCAGCAGGAAGATGCCGCGCAGCACCAGCTCGGTGACGCGCGCCGGATGCTTCTGCGCATAAGCCAGCGCCAGCGTCGAACCCCATGAGCCGCCGAACACTTGCCAGCGCTCGATACCCAGATGGGTGCGCAGGGCCTCGATGTCACTCACCAGATGCCAGGTGGTGTTATCGACCAGCGAGGCATGCGGTGTGCTCTTCCCGCAGCCGCGCTGATCGAACAGCACGATGCGATAACGGCGCGGATT
>CAYFPW010000010.1:0-18110 GCA_964345055.1 uncultured Steroidobacteraceae bacterium
TTGTAAGAGCCAGCATGGAGCATTCACTGACCACGATCAGCGGCCTGGAAAGGCGTCTTGAAATCGTCGTTCCGGTCGATCGGGTGGTGGCCGAAACCGAGCAGCGCCTCAAGCGCCTGATGCGCACCGTGCGCATGGATGGTTTCCGCCCGGGCAAGGTGCCGTACGCAGTCGTGCGCAGCCAGTATGGCGATCAGGCGCACATGGAGGCTGTCGAGCAGCTGATGCAGTCGAGCGTGGCCGAATCGCTCGGATCCTTGCAGCTGCGACCGGCTGCGGCGCCGCGCATCGAACCCATCACTTTCGCCCCCGGCGCCGAGCTACGGTTTGCCGCCTTGTTCGAGGTACTGCCGGAGATCCAGCTGCGGCCGCTGGCTGAGCTGGAATACACGCGTCCTGTGGCTTCAGTCAGCGATGCCGACGTCGATTCCATGGTCGAACGTCTGCGCCGGCAGCGTCCTGTTTTTTCAGCAGTCGATCGTCCTGCCAAGGCCGGCGATCGCGTCAGCATCGACTTCGAGGGTCGCATCGAGGGCGAGGTGTTCCCCGGCGGCAAGGGCGAGGGCCTCAAGGTGGTGCTTGGCGCGGGCACGATCCTGCCTGAGCTCGATACGGCCCTGCATGGAATGTCAGTCGGCGAGAGCAAGACGGTCCCGGCGCGCTTCCCGGATGAGTATGGCGCGCCGTCGGTGGCGGGCAAGCAGGCTGAATTCGATATCAAGGTCACGTCCGTCGAGGAGTCTTCCCTGCCGGCGCTGGATGATGACTTCGTCCGTTCCCTCGGCCTGCCCGAGGGCGGCGTCGAGGCACTGCGCGCCGAGATTCGCAAGAGCATGGAGCGTGAAGTTACCGATAGCGCGAGCCGTCGCGCACGTGAGTCCGCGCTTGAGGCGCTGTTCAAGGCAAACCCCTTCGAATTGCCGAAGGTCTTGGTGGAAGAACAGGTGCAGGAGCTTCAGGGTCAGCTGCAACAGCGGATGGGATCGCAGGCCACAGACCTGCCGGGCCGCGAGATGTTCGAGGAATCGGCACGTCGCCGCGTCGCGCTGGGCCTGCTCATTGGTGAGGTTATTCGTACCAACGAAATTCGGCCGGATCGTCAGCAGGTCGAAGCACGCCTGGACGCAGCGGTGCAGGGCTCGCCGGATCCGGATCAGCTGCGCCGTCGGTATGTGCAGAGCCGTGAGGCCATGCAGCAGCTCGAGGCCGGCGCGCTGGAAGACGCGGCGATTGCTTTCGTGCTGGGTCAGGCCAAGGCCGTGGACAAGCCATCCAGCTTTAGTGAACTGGCCGGATACGATCCGGCTTCAGGGAGTGATGCATGACCGTCACGAACAGTCTGGTTCCCATCGTTGTCGAGCAGACATCGCGCGGCGAGCGCTCCTACGACATCTATTCCCGGCTGCTGAAAGAACGGGTGATCTTCGTCGTGGGAGAGGTCGAGGACCACATGTCCAACCTCATCGTGGCCCAGTTGCTGTTCCTGGAATCCGAGAACCCGGATAAGGACATCTCGCTCTACATCAATTCCCCGGGCGGGGCGGTGACGGCGGGTCTGGCGATCTACGACACCATGCAGTTCGTGAAGCCTGACATCAGCACCATCTGTGTCGGGCAGGCGGCGAGCATGGGTGCGTTGCTGTTGGCCGGTGGCACCCAGGGCAAGCGTTATGCGCTGCCTCATTCCAGCGTCATGATCCATCAGCCCCTGGGTGGTGCGCGTGGCCAGGCCTCTGACATGGAGATCCAGGTTCGCGAGATCCTGAAGACCCGTGAGCGCCTGAATCACATCCTGTCCCACCACACCGGACAGCCGCTGGATCGCGTCAAACAGGACACAGATCGAGACAATTACATGACCAGCGCCGATGCGTTGGCCTATGGTCTGATCGACCGCGTCCTCGAAAAGCGTGACGCACTGCCGGGTACCGGCGCCACGAAATAGCGTCACGGCATCTGCCGGGGGCAAAGTTCAGCAATTACAAGGCCTTACCCGCTCAAGCTGCTTTGCCTTCCGGCCTTCAGCCGTGCTATATAGTGGTCCACTCAGGATTTGTCAGGTGATGCACGGATGAGTGACGAACCCAAGGGCCGGACTGACGACGGAAAGCTGTTGTACTGCTCGTTCTGCGGCAAAAGCCAGCACGAGGTACGCAAGCTGATTGCCGGGCCTTCGGTTTTCGTCTGCGACGAATGCGTCGAGCTGTGCAACGACATCATCCGTGAGGAGCTTGAGGATCGCGCTGAGAAGTCGCGCGACAAGCTGCCCAAGCCGCACGAAATCAAGGCCGTCCTGGACGAATACGTCATCGGACAGGATCGCGCCAAGAAGGTGCTCTCAGTCGCGGTGTACAACCATTACAAGCGCCTGCAGACCCGTGGCGGTTCCAAGCCCAAGGACGAGGTCGAACTCGCCAAGAGCAACATTCTGCTCATCGGTCCCACCGGCTGCGGCAAGACGCTGCTAGCTGAGACACTGGCCCGCTTGTTGAACGTGCCGTTCACCATTGCGGATGCGACCACGCTGACCGAAGCCGGCTACGTGGGTGAGGATGTCGAGAACATCATTCAGAAGCTGCTCCAGAAGTGCGACTACGACGTCGAAAAGGCGCAGACCGGTATTGTCTACATCGATGAGATCGACAAAATCTCACGCAAGAGTGACAACCCCTCGATCACCCGCGACGTCTCGGGTGAGGGTGTACAGCAGGCACTGCTCAAGCTGATCGAAGGAACCGTTGCCTCCGTGCCGCCGCAGGGTGGGCGCAAGCATCCGCAGCAGGAATTCCTGCAGGTCGACACCTCCAATATCCTCTTCATCTGCGGCGGTGCCTTCGCAGGTCTCGAGAAGATTATTCAGAACCGCACCCAGAAGGGCGGCATCGGCTTCACCAGCGAATTGCGCACCGTGAGTGAGCGTCCCCATGGCGTGGACGTTTTCCATGACGCCGAGCCTGAGGATCTGGTCAAGTTCGGTCTGATTCCCGAGTTCGTCGGCCGCCTGCCGGTGGTTGCAACGCTCGAGGAGCTGGACGAGGCCGCCCTGATCTCCATCCTCACCGAGCCGAAGAACGCGCTGACCAAGCAGTATCGCCGGCTGTTCGACATGGAGAGCGCCGAGCTGGAGTTCCGCGATGATGCACTCCGCGCCGTGGCCCGCAAGGCCATGCAGCGCAAGACCGGCGCACGCGGTCTGCGCACCATCCTGGAAAACGTGCTGCTGGATACCATGTACGACCTGCCGTCGATGCGCAACGTCCAGAAAGTGGTCGTCGACGAGTCGGTCATCGACGGTCACGCGAAGCCCTTCGTTGTCTACAAGGCGGACGAGCCGCGCCTCGCCTCAGGCACCTGATCGCATCCGGCGCCCGCCGGCCTCAACGCGCGCCGCATCTAAACAACGATGCCGAATCCGCTGGGCGGGTTAGCGGCGCTATTTGTCTTCTCTGCGCTTGAATTCTGGTCTCCGCTCCCCAATGCTTGACCCATGGCGCATTGGCGCCCCACCTTGAGGACGCCCCTGTGAACCAGCCCGCCGATCCAGTGTCCACCCCGCCCGTCGCAGTCAGTGCCACCGGTGCGCTCCCGGTGCTGCCGCTGCGCGATGTGGTGGTTTACCCGCACATGGTGATTCCGCTGTTCGTGGGCCGGGAGAAATCGATCCAGGCGCTCGATATGGCCATGAAGGGCAACAAGCGCATCATGCTGATTGCCCAAAAGCAGGCGGATGTCGATGACCCCAAACCCGAAGAGCTCTACGGTTTTGGCACGGTGGCGACCATCCTGCAGTTGCTAAAACTCCCCGATGGCACGGTCAAAGTGCTGGTCGAGGGTGAGACCCGCGCGAGCGTCACCAGCTTTCAGGGCGGTGAGTTCTACACCGCCGAGATCGAGCTGCACCGCGACAGTGACCAGTATGACGAGCGTGAGATGGACGTGCTGACGCGCTCGGTGGTTTCGCAGTTCGAACAGTATGTAAAACTCAACAAGAAAATCCCGCCCGAGGTGCTGACCGCTCTGGCCGGCATCGAGCAGCCGGGTCGCCTGGCCGACAATGTCGCCGCACACATGGCGCTGAAGCTAGCTGAGAAACAGAAGGTTCTGGAGATCCTCGACATCCGCAAGCGCCTGGAGCACATCCTGGCCGCGATCGAGGGCGAGATGGATGTGCTGCAGATCGAGAAGCGCATCCGCGGTCGCGTCAAGTCTCAGATGGAGAAAAGCCAGCGCGAGTACTACCTGAATGAGCAAATGAAGGCCATTCAGAAGGAACTCGGCGACATGGAAGATGGCGGCAACGAGATTGCCGAGATCGAGAAGCGCATCGCGCGCGCCGGCATGCCGAAGGAAGCGCGCGAGAAGGCGACTGCCGAGGTCAACAAGCTCAAGCTGATGTCACCGATGTCCGCCGAGGCGACTGTGGTGCGCAACTACGTCGACTGGCTGGTCAAGGTGCCCTGGAAGAAGCGCACACGTCTTCTGAAAAACATCCATCACGCTGAGAAGGTGCTGGATGAAGATCACTATGGGCTGGAGAAGGTTAAGGAGCGCATCGTCGAATACCTGGCCGTCCTTCAGCGGGTGGAAAAGATCAAGGGGCCCATCCTGTGTCTGGTTGGCCCACCGGGAGTGGGCAAGACCTCGCTGGGCCAGAGCATCGCCCGTGCGACCAACCGCCAATTCGTACGTATGTCGCTCGGCGGTGTGCGCGATGAGGCTGAGATCCGTGGCCATCGACGTACCTATATCGGTTCGATGCCGGGAAAGATCATCCAGAACATGGTCAAGACCGGCGTGCACAACCCGCTCTTCCTGCTCGATGAGATCGACAAGATGGCGATGGACTTCCGCGGCGATCCGTCCTCGGCGCTGCTGGAAGTGCTCGATCCGGAGCAGAACACAACGTTCTCGGACCACTATCTCGAAGTGGACTTCGATCTCTCGGAAGTCATGTTCGTGTGCACCGCAAATTCGATGAACATCCCGGCGCCGCTGCTCGACCGCATGGAAGTGATCCGCCTGCCCGGGTACACCGAAGACGAGAAGCTCAACATCGGTAAGCGCTATCTGGTTCCGAAGCAGATGAAGCAGAACGGCCTGCGCGCCGGTGAGCTGCAGGTTTCGGATGCGGCGCTGTTGGATATCGTGCGTCACTACACCCGCGAGGCGGGTGTGCGCAACGTAGAGCGTGAAATTGCCAAGATCTGCCGCAAGTCTGTCAAGGAGCTGCTCGACCTGAAGGAGCAGGGCAAGGGCAAGGGCAGGAGTCAGGCGAAAGGTAAAGGCAAGGTCGCGGGCGCACGTGCTGAGAAGGTTGCGCGCAGCGTCTCAGTCACGCCGCGCAATCTCGACAGCTACCTGGGTGTGCGGCGCTTCCGTTTCGGCAAGGCCGAGGACGAGAACCGTATCGGTCAGGTCACTGGTCTTGCCTGGACCGAGGTGGGTGGCGAGCTGCTCACCATTGAAGCCGCGGTGTTGCCCGGCAAGGGCAAGCTGCTGCATACCGGTCAGCTGGGCGAGGTGATGCAGGAATCCATCCAAGCTGCGATGAGTGTGGTCCGCTCACGCACGCAGGTGTTGGGACTGGACCCGGACTTCTACCAGAAGAACGATGTGCACCTGCATATGCCGGAGGGTGCGACCCCGAAGGACGGTCCCAGTGCGGGCATCGGCATGTGCACGGCGCTGGTCTCGGCGCTCACCCGGATTCCGGTGCGCTCCGATGTGGCGATGACCGGCGAGATCACCTTGCGCGGTGAAGTGCTGCCCATCGGCGGACTGAAGGAAAAGCTGCTCGCCGCCCAGCGCGGCGGCATTTCCGTGGTGTTAATACCCGAGGAGAACACCAAGGATCTGGCTGAGATTCCTGACACCATCAAGGGGAAACTGGATATCCGTCCGGTCCGCTGGATCGACGAAGTGTTGCAGGTGGCGCTCACCTCGCAACCGGTGCCGCAGCCTGCAAGCGGCGACTCGGCCGGCGTCGCTACCAAGCCCGGTGCGCGGCGGGCGGGCCGGCGCGGCGCGAAGGGTCTGCAGGCACACTGACCCCGGTCCCTGCGGAGGGGATGTCCTTTGCGTCGAAGCACTGGCATCCTGCCCGCAGGTTGATCTAGAATGCGCGACCTTTTTGGGGTGCTTAGCTCAGCTGGTAGAGCGTCGCCCTTACAAGGCGAATGTCGGGGGTTCGATCCCCTCAGCACCCACCATCGAAAAGTGGAGCGGTAGTTCAGTTGGTTAGAATACCGGCCTGTCACGCCGGGGGTCGCGGGTTCGAGTCCCGTCCGCTCCGCCACTTGTTACGTCCAAAATAAAATCCGGAACCGGAAAGCCAGTCCATGCTGCAGAACATCGGCGATAAGCTCAAGGCGCACCGCTGGCTCGGTGCAGGATTGCTGGGCATCCTGGCAGTCATCTTCACGCTCTGGGGCGCCTACGGCGTCGTTGATTTGAGCTTCGGTGCACCGAACTACGCGCTGAAGATCAACGGCGAGGAAGTGCCGCTTGCCACGGTACAGAATGCCTGGCAGCAGCGGCAGTCGCAGATCCAGCAGCAGATCAAGGACGATATCCCGCCTGAGCAGCGCAAGCTCCTGCAGCAGCAGTTGCTGGACGGCTATGTAGACAGCACCCTGATCAACGCCCGCGCGCGTGAGCGCGGACTGCGCGTGGGCACCGTGGCGCTGCAGCGGGCCTATCAGAACGAACCTGCCTTCCAGGTCGACGGCAAGTTCAATGAGCAATTTGCGCGCGGTCTGCTCGCGCAGAGTGGCCTGACGGCGGCTGCCTACGAGGCTCAGCTGCGTCAGCAGTTGCAGTCCCAGCAGCTCGTTGGGGCGCTGCAGTCCACCGGCTTCCTCACCGAGACGGAGCTACGGCGTATCTTCGCTCTGGAAAATGAGCAGCGTGAACTGCGCTATGCGGTGGTACCGGCCGCTCGTTTCGAGTCCAGCATCAATGTGGAGCCGGCCAAGGTCCAGGCCTGGTACGAGACGCACAAGGACGAATACCAGAGCACGGAGTCAGCCCGGATCCAATATGCCGAACTGTCAATGGCTGCCGTGGCCGCCTCGGTCAGTGTGAACGCCGATGACTTGGCCAAGTGGTACGAGGCCAACAAGACCCGTTACGTGGTGCCCGAGAAGCGCCATGCACGCCATATCCTCATCGCCCTGAGCGAGACGGATGCAAAGGATGCCGGCAAGGCAGCAGCGGCGGAGAAGAAGGCGCGCGAAGTACTGGAGCAGGCACGAGCCGGCAAAGACTTCTTGCAGCTCGCGCGTCAGTATTCCGATGATACCGGCTCCAAGGCTGTGGGCGGCGATCTCGGCTGGCTCAATCCTGGCGCGTCGATCGACAAGACCTTCTCGGCAGCGTTGTTTGCCATGAAGCGCGGTGAGATCAGCAATCTGGTCAAAACCCCCTTCGGTTACCACATCATCAAGCTCGACGATGTGCAGGCTGCAGCCGCCAAGACTTTGGCGGATGCGCGCGCGACCATCGAAGCGGACTACCGCAAGGATCGGGCCGCTGAGCTCTTCGGTGAGCGCCAGGAAGGCGTGCAGCGCAAGCTCGAGCAGAACGCAGCAACGGATCTGGCCGCTTTGGCCCGTGAGTTCAACCTTCAGACCGGTGAGATTGCCAATTGGACGCGCGCCGGGGCACCGCCGCTGGGGAGCAGTGCTGATCTCAACACGCTGATCTTCGCCTCTGGCAATGCCAAAGGCGATCGCTTGCTGGGACCGGTGGCACTGGGTGCAGACCGTATGGTGCTCGTGCGTGTGCTGGAGCATCGACCGGCGCAGGTCCGGCCGCTGCCTGAGGTTCAGGCGGCAGTCGTCGCGGCGGTACGTAAAGACGCGGCCTCGGCCGCTGCGCGCTCCGCGGCCGCTGAGGCGGTCAAAAAACTTCAGGCGGGGGCGGAGGCTGTCGCCACGTTCAAGTCGCTGAACCTGGCGCCGACCGCGGCCGCTTGGGTCGGACGCGGGGATCCGCAGTTGCCGGCACAGGTGCGTGACATGGCGTTCGTGCTGCCTGCGACTGCGGGCAAAGCCGTCTATTCAGTGGTTGCTCTCGACTCCGGTGATGCCGCCATTGTCGCAGTCAGTGGCGTGCGTCCTGGCGTGGCTGGTGCCAACTCAGTCAACGATCAACGGCAGGCACAGCAATACATCGACCGTGAGCGTCAGGTCGAATTTAACGCCTATCAGCAGGAGATGCGTCGAACCGCGACGATTCGACGCAACGAGGCCGTATTCAACTAGAGGCGGGCGTCGAAGCGGAAGGACTCCGCTTCGACTGTCAGTCCTTACCGTCGGGCGGGAAGCTCATGCCCACGGTGCTGAAGCCGCTGTCCACATAGAGGATCTCGCCCGTCACTCCCGCCGCCATCGGCGAGCAGAGGAAGGCGGCCGCATTGCCCACGTCCTCGATGGTGACATTGCGACGGAGCGGCGCCACATCAGCCACATGGTTCAGCATCTTGCGCAGTCCGCCCACGCCGGCAGCCGCCAGCGTCTTGATCGGGCCGGCAGAGATGCCGTTGACGCGGATGTTCCCGGGGCCGAGATCCGCAGCCATGAAGCGTACGCTGGCCTCCAGGCTGGCCTTGGCCAATCCCATGACGTTATAGCTGGGAATGGAGCGCACAGCGCCCAGATAGCTCAGCGTGAGCATGGCACCGGCGCGGCCTGCCATGAGCGGGGCGGCGCCACGGGCCAGTGCGGTGAAGCTGTAGCTGGAGATGTCGTGTGCGACCCGGAAGGCCTCCCGCGAGGTGTTCTGGGTGTAGCTGCCTTCCAGTGCTTCGCGCGGCGCGAAAGCCACCGCATGCACCAGCACATCGAGCTCGCCCCATTCGCGCCGCACCGTCTCGAAGGCCGCGTCGATCTGCTCGTCGCTTCCCACATCCAGCGGCATGGTGAGTTTGACGCCGATGGATTCGCCCAATGGAACGACGCGTTCCTTGAACTTGTCGTTGGCGTAGCTGAGGGCCAGTTCGGCGCCCTGGGCCTTCATGGCCTGGGCAATGCCCCAGGCGATGGAACGGTCCGTAGCGACCCCGACGATCAGTGCTTTCTTTCCAGCAAGTATTCCGCTCATCGCAACAGTTTATCCGTGTGAGACAAAGGCCACCAGTCGTTGACCGGGCTTGATCACCACGCTCTCAGCCAGTTTGTTCCAGCTAAGCAGTTGGCTGACCGTGACCTGGAGAAGACGTGCCACGCTGTAGAGCGTATCGCCGCGTCGAACCGTGTAGGTCACTTTCTTGGGTTCGGTGCTGCTCGCGGTGCTGCCGGTGCTGCGGCTGCCGGAGGTTTTGGCGTTGGGCGCTGCAGCGGCGGGTGTCTGCGCCGTGACAACCAGTCGTTGCCCGGTGCGCAAAGTGTCATTGACCTTCATGTCATTGAGGCGTGCGAGCGTGCCGGTATCGGTGCCCAGACGCTTGGCGATGCTTGTGAGCGTGTCACCGCTGCGCACGACGTGCACGACGGTACGGCCGGTGCGCCGTGCGCCGGGTGCGCTCACTACCCGGTTGTCCACCAGCATGGCCGCGCGTGCCGCTTTCGCTGGCAGCGTCACGGAGCTCGAGGGTACCCGCAGCATGTCCCCGACAGCGAGAGTGTCTTTGGGGCCCAGTCCGTTCAGCTCGCGCAATAATTCCGGTGAGGTGTTGTTGGCGCGTGCGACGGAGGCCACGGTATCCTTGGGCTTCACCGTGTACTGCGCGACACGCATGCGCTGTTCGGGGCTGAGGCTGAGATAGATCGCCTCCAGGCCATCGGCCACTTCAGTGGGTACCAGCAGCGAGTGGGGGCCGTTCGGGTCCGTGGCCCAGCGATGAAAGGCCGGGTTCAGTTCGTACAGCTCATCCTTGGTGATGCCGGCAATGTCGGCAGCAACCTGCAGATCGATCTGGCCACCTGTCTGGACGGAAGTGAAATGCGGGATATCCGGGATCCGACTGAACTCGAGGCCATAGTCCGCTGGTGCGGCGACGATGCGGCGCATGGCGAGCAGTTTGGGCACGTAGGCGCGCGTTTCCGCAGGCAGCTTCAGGTGCCAGAAGTCGATGGGCTGGCCGGAGCGCTGATTGGTCCCGACCGCGCGCACGACATTGCCTTCCCCGCAGTTATAAGCCGCGATCGCCAGCAGCCAGTCGCCATCGAACTGCTCGTGAAGCGCCTGCAGATAATCTAGGGCCGCTCGCGTCGCCTCGACCACATCGCGGCGTCCGTCGTACCACCAGTCCTGCTTCAGGCCGTACTTAGTGCCGGTGCCGGGTATGAACTGCCAGAGTCCCGCCGCGCTGGCCTTGGAATACGCGTAGGGTTCGAAGGCGCTCTCGATCACCGGCAGGAGCGCAAGCTCGCGCGGCATCTTGCGGCGATCCAGCTCCTCGACGATATAGTGCATGTACAGCTCGGCGCGTCCCCAGACGCGTTCGAGGTAAGCCGGGTTGTTGGCAAACCAGTTGAGCTCGCGATCGATCGCGGGTTGGTCGACATCCTCGAGCTGGAAGCCGGTGCGCAAGCGCTCAAAAAGATCACCCGACGGCGCTGCGATCATCGCGGCGCTATTGGCGCTGCTATCAGCGGGGGTGGCGTCTGTGGTTTTGGGAGCTGAGGCGGTATCCGCACGGCCGGATTGCCGACGCCTGCTGCTGGTTTCGGGGTGCGCCGTCGAGGACGGCGTGACAGCGCCGGCATGGGCGACCACTTGCGTCTCGGGATCCTTCGCTGTGAGTGTCGTGGTGCCGGCGCAGCCGGCCAGACTCAATGCGACCAAAGGCAACGACAGTACAGCCAAAGGGCGTTTCAGCATCCCTAAACCTCGCGAAGCCGGGAACAGCCCTCCGTAGCGGTTGCGCGCCACACCAAGGATGCCCGATGCTAGTCTGCAATAAGCTTTGAAATTTAACCCATAAGTCCAAAGAATGGCTAGTGTTTTCAGCGTCGGAGCAGGGTCCAAAGAGGACTGGCACAAAGGGGTGCTGGGCCGCATGACGATCGCGGCCGAAGCAGACATGCTGGCGCGGGCTCTCGATGGTGTGTTCGGCCCTGTGTCGCTGCAGATGGGTCGCTGGGGCGAGGGAAAGGAACTCTGGCCATCAGGGTCCCAGCGTCGACCGGAACTGATCGCGCCAGAGTCTGGTAGCGGTACGGATTTGATTGCTCACTTGGCTCAACTGCCGGTCGCGAACGCCTGTGCGGATGTGGTCCTGCTGCCGCACACGCTGGAATTCAGTAGCGAGCCGCTGGCTGTGTTGCGCGAGGCGGATCGGGTGCTGATGGGTGAGGGATGTCTTTTCGTCTTCGGTTTCAGTCCGGCGAGCCCCTGGGGTTGGCGTGCAGCGGCAAGTCGTCGGCGATTTCCGCCCGGATTGCGGCGTGTGATTTCTGCACGGCGTGTGACGGACTGGCTGAACGTGCTCGGTTATGAGGTTGAACCGGCGCGCCAAGGGTTGTTCATGCTGCCCGTCGGTAGTGCACCGCCGAGCCGCGGCCTGCGCCGTCGCTGGTTCTATCCGTTTCCGGCGGGAACGTATCTGATCAAGGCACGCAAACGGCTGTATGGTGTTACGTCGCTGCGATTCCGTTCGCGGCCTGCAGTGCTTGGGGGTGCATTTGAACCGACGATCTGATGAAACGGCGGCATCGGGGGGCGTCAGTATTCACTCCGATGGCGCCTGTCGCGGCAATCCGGGCCCCGGTGGCTGGGGGGCCGTATTGCGCTATGGGGACAGCGTACGCGAGCTGTCCGGTGCCGTGTCACAGACCACCAACAATCGCATGGAGTTGCAGGGCGTCATCGAGGCGTTGCGTGTGCTCAAGCGGCAAGTCAGTGCCGACGTGTATACCGACTCGCAGTACGTGCGGAACGGAATTACCGAGTGGCTGACCGGATGGAAGGCACGAGGTTGGCGTACGGCGGACCGCAAACCGGTCAAGAACCAGGACCTCTGGGAGGAACTGGATTCACTGGCGCAATCCCATCAGCTGCGCTGGCACTGGGTGAAGGGTCACTCTGGCGTGCCGGACAATGAACGCTGTGACGAACTGGCCAATGCGGCTATCGATGCGCTGTTGTCCGGGGACGGCTAGAATCGCGCTATGCGTCAGATCGTGCTCGACACGGAAACCACCGGCCTCGAAGCCAGACTTGGACATCGGATCATCGAAGTCGGGTGCGTCGAGCTGGTCAACCGGCGCCTCACCGGTCGGCATTTCCACCGATACCTAAATCCCGAGCGCGACATCGATCAGGGTGCGCAGGCCGTGCATGGCATCAGTCGCGAGCAGTTGCTCGACAAGCCGCGCTTCGCGGAGGTAGCAGCCGAACTGCTCGAATTCCTCCGCGGGGCGGAACTGATCATCCATAACGCAGCTTTCGACGTCGAGTTTCTCGACGCGGAGTTTGCGCGCCTGACGGACGCGCAACCGGGGCCGATTCGTGAGTTCTGCACCGTACTCGATACGCTGCAAATGTCGCGCGAAATGAGCCCCGGGCAGCGTCATACGCTTGATGCGCTATGCAGGCGCTATGGCGTCGACAATTCTCACCGCGAACTGCATGGCGCGCTGCTCGATGCGCGGCTGCTGGCTGACGTCTATCTGGCGATGAGTGGTGGGCAGAACTCTCTCGCGCTGGGGGATGTGGCGCGGCCTTCAGGCGCCCGTGCGGTCAAGGACGAACCGGCTGCCCGCGTCCGCCGCACTGGCGCACTGCGAGTGGTGAGTCCCGACCACGAGGAGGTCGATGCCCATCTTCGGCTTCAAGAGCTTCTCGACAGGGAGAGCAAGGCTCCCTGTCTCTGGCGCCGGTTGAGCTGAGCGGGAGCGGGGCATGAGTACGAAAGCCACTCCCGCTTCAGCCGCCCAGTGCCCAGCCTGGTCGTCATTGGTCGCGGCTGCGGAGTCGCTCCGGACAGCCACCATCCAGAGTCTTTTCGATACTGATCCGCGACGCCTGGCGCGATTCTCAGTGGATGGTGCCGGACTGCGCTGCGACTTCTCTCGTCAGCGCGCCGATGCCAACGTCTTGCAGCTGTTTGCCTGTCTGGCCGACGAGCTGCAGCTGCGCGAACGGATCTCGCAGATGTTTGACGGTGAGTCAATCAACACGACGGAGCGCCGTGCGGCACTGCACACGGCACTGCGACGAAGCGGTAACCCCGGTGAGGTGGTGCGCGTTGAGGGCATTGATGTGATGCCGGATGTTCTGCGGGAGCGCGCGCGAATGCTGAAATTCGCCGATTCGGTGCGTTCGGGCACTGTGCATGGATCCACCGGGCAGCCTTTCGAACTCGTCATCAATATCGGCATCGGCGGTTCAGATCTTGGTCCGGCCATGGCCGTGGAGGCCTTGCGCCCGCATGTCGCGGGTGCGCCTCAATTTGCGTTCGTTGCCAATGTGGATGGTTCGCAGTTGGTCGACGCGCTGTCCTCAGCCGATCCTGCGCGCACACTTTTCATCGTTTGCTCCAAGAGCTTCAATACCCAGGAAACACGTGCCAATGCGCTGGCCGCACGGGCCTGGTTGCAAGAGCGGCTGGGTGTGTCCGCGGTGCCTGCTCATTTCGCGGCAGTGTCGGTCAATGCCGCGGCGATGGACGATTTCGGCATCCATCCGGAGTATCGCTTTGCGATCTGGGACTGGGTCGGCGGGCGCTATTCAATTTGGTCATCGATTGGTGTGGCGCTGGCGATCGCCCTCGGCGCTGATGGTTTCGAGGCTTTTCTCGCCGGTGGTCGTGCCATGGATGATCACTTCCGGCATGTGCCCTGGGAGCAGAACCTGCCGGTGCTGGCAGCCATGTTTGGGGTCTGGAATCGTAATGGACTTGGACTGCCGTCACTGGCTGTGCTGCCTTATGATCAGAGGCTGGCCCGCTTTCCTGCCTACCTGCAGCAGCTTGAGATGGAGAGCAATGGCAAGTCGGTTCAGCGAGACGGGCAGCCCGTATTCGGACCAACCTGTCCGGTGGTGTGGGGCGAGCCCGGCAGCATGGCTCAGCATTCCTTTTTCCAGTTGTTGCATCAGGGCTCACCGGTTGCGGCGTTGGACTTTCTTTTGCCGCGAGAGTCTTCGTGTGGTCGTCCTGAGCAGCATCAGCTTGCTATTGCCAACTGTCTGGCGCAGGCCGAAGCCTTTGCCTTCGGGCAGGGGGTGCAGCGTGTCTCGGCCGATTTGAGGGCCGGCGGCTTCGACGCGCAGCGTGTTGCGGAACTGCTTCCGCACAAAGTGCACGAGGGCAACCGACCCAGCACGCTGATTCTCTTCCGGCGGCTCGATCCGCATACGCTTGGTTCTCTGATCGCACTTTATGAGCACAAGGTGTTCGTGCAGAGCGTGATCTGGGGTACCAATGCGTTTGACCAATGGGGTGTCGAGCTGGGCAAGAAGCTGTGCGAAGGCATCCTGCCGCTTGTGCGGGATCCGGCAGCGGCGCTGGCTGCTACCGTGGGCAGTGCGGCCGGGCTAACGCCGTCGCTGGCAGGTGTACTGAATTGGCTGTCAGCGGCCGCTGATGTTGACGACGGCCGCTCATCTGTCCAGCGGCAGCCCTGATCTCGGCCAAAGCGCAGGTTCCTTGCGGTGATATGCGATAAAATCTTGATTCTGGAATTTGTTTCGAACGAGCAAGCGACAGTCTGTCCGTCGATTGGATTTGCTGTGCGCGAACGGCCTAATGGAAGGGAATGCGCATGAGCAAGACTGCACTGATCACTGGCATCACCGGGCAGGATGGTGCCTACCTGGCCGAATTCCTGCTTGGCAAGGGCTATGAGGTGCATGGCATCAAGCGCCGGGCATCGTCCTTCAACACCGATCGCATCGATCACCTGTATGAGGATCCTCACCAGAATGGCGTGCACATGCGCCTCCATTACGGGGATCTGACCGACGCGACCAATCTGATACGTATCGTGCAGCAGGTCAGACCCGACGAGATCTACAACCTGGCGGCACAGAGTCATGTGGCGGTATCGTTCGAAACGCCGGAATACACGGCGAATTCGGACGCACTGGGGGCGCTGCGCTTGCTTGAAGCGATCCGCATTCTGGGGCTCGAAAAGCAGACTCGCTTCTATCAGGCTTCGACCTCAGAGATGTTCGGCAAGGTGCAGGAAATTCCGCAGCGTGAGACAACGCCGTTCTATCCGCGTTCGCCTTATGGCGCAGCCAAGGTCTACGCCTACTGGATCACAGTGAACTATCGTGAGGCCTACGGGATGTATGCGTGCAACGGCATCTTGTTCAACCACGAGTCGCCGATCCGCGGCGAGACGTTCGTGACCCGCAAGATCACCCGCGGACTGGCGCGCATCAGTCAGGGCCTTGAGGATTGCCTGTATCTTGGCAATCTGGATTCGCTGCGCGACTGGGGTCATGCGCGTGACTACGTCGAGGCGCAGTGGCTGATGTTGCAGCAGCAGGTGGCTGAAGATTTCGTCATCGCCACGGGTGAGCAGCATTCGGTGCGCGAATTCGTGGAGCGAGTCGGTGCGCGTCTCGGGATGCGCATCGAGTGGCGTGGCAAGGGGGTAGCGGAAGAGGGTGTGGACGCCAACAGTGGCAAGACCGTAATCAAGGTGGACTCGCGATACTTCCGGCCCACCGAGGTGGATACTCTGCTGGGTGATCCCTCCAAGGCGCGCACCAAGTTGGGCTGGGTTCCGGCGACCAGTTTTACGCAGCTCGTGGATGAAATGGTCGATGCTGACCTGGAGCATGCGCGTCGCGATTCGATTATGAAGCGGGAGGGATTCAAGACCCTCCGCCATCGCGAGTAGAGGGTTTTTAAGGCATGTCCGGCATGCACAGCGAGTCGCGAATCTTCGTCGCTGGCCATCGTGGATTGGTGGGCAGCGCCATCGTCCGGCGTCTGCAGGGTGCTGGCTTCAGTAACCTGCTGCTGGCTGACCGGCGCACCCTCGATCTCACGCGACAGTCTGATGTCGAAGCCTATTTTTCCGAGCAGCGCCCAGAATACGTTTTTGATGCGGCGGCCAAGGTTGGTGGCATTCATGCCAACGACGCCTATCCAGCTGAGTTCATGCGCGACAATCTGGCCATCCAGACCAATCTGATCGAGGCGGCCTACCGCCATGGTGCGCGCAAATTCCTCTTTTTGGGCTCCAGTTGCATCTATCCCAGGCTGGCACCTCAGCCGATGAATGAGGATTGTCTACTCACTGGTCCGCTCGAAGCCACCAACCAGTGGTACGCGGTGGCAAAGATTGCCGGCCTGAAGATGTGCCAGGCCTATCGGCGGCAGTACGGGTTCAATGCGATTTCGCTGATGCCAACCAACCTCTATGGTCCCGGCGATAACTTTCACCCACTTAATTCACATGTTCTCCCGGCGCTGCTGCGCAAGTTTCATGAAGCAAAGGTGGCCAGTGCAAAGTCGGTCGAGGTGTGGGGAAGCGGGCGGCCGCGGCGCGAGTTCCTGCACGTGGATGATATGGCTGATGCCTGTGTGTTTCTGATGCAGCACTACGATGACGAGCAGCTGATCAATATCGGCTGGGGTGAGGATGTCAGCATTGCCGAATTGGCCGCCCTGCTTGGGCGAGTCGTGGGGTTTTCCGGTGAGCTTCACTTCGATGCCACGAAGCCGGACGGCACGCCGCGGAAGTTGCTCGATACGACGCGCCTCAAGGCACTCGGCTGGAAGCCCCGGATCGGCCTGGAAGAGGGTGTCCGTACCACCTACGAGTGGTATCGGGCGCATAAGGATTGAAGATGATTCTGGAAATCGCGACCCTAAGCATCCTTCCTGGTAGGCAGCAGGAGTTCGAGACGGCCTTTCGGGAAGCGCGTCAGATCATCGTCCAGGCTGACGGCTGTGGGGCCGTGAGTCTCCAGCGCTGCATCGAGACCCCCGGTCGCTATCAGGTGCTGGTGGAGTGGCCGTCGGTTGAGCACCATATGAAGGGCTTTCGCGAATCCACGCGTTTTGTCGAGTGGCGGCGAATCCTCGGTCCTTTCTTCGCCGCCACGCCCACGGTCGAGCATTACGACCTGGCAGGCTGAATAGCGCCTCAGCTGTTGCTAACAGCCGCGGCAGGCGTGCGGTACGGCGCGATCGGAGCGCCCGCCGGGTATAAATCCTTGTTGAGTACGCCTTCCTCGAGGATCGAGGCTGGCACCTTGCGCAATTGGCGTACGACTCCAAACACTGACAAAAGTTTCAGGATGTAATACGTGATGTCGTACTCATACCAGTAGA
Source organism: uncultured Steroidobacteraceae bacterium (assembly GCA_964345055.1). GTDB lineage: Bacteria > Pseudomonadota > Gammaproteobacteria > Steroidobacterales > Steroidobacteraceae > FEN-1191. Next base: position 17,240 of record CAYFPW010000010.1, read on the forward strand.
AGCCCTGGCGGGTCGAACTGGAGAAGCGGTGATGGTTGTTGTGCCAGCCTTCACCCATCGTGACGATGGCCAGTAGCCAGTTATTGCGACTGTCATCAGAAGTGGCGTAACGGCGCCGGCCAAACACATGCGACAGCGAGTTGATCGTGAAAGTCCCGTGCCACAGCAGTACGGTGCTGAAGAAGAAGCCGAAGAAGAGTCCGGGCGCCCCGAGGGTAAAGAAGACCGCAGCGCCCAGTGCGATTGGCGGCAGCAGGTAGAACTTGTTCAGGAAGCGCAGTTCCGGGTAACGGGCCAGATCAGGAATGCGGCTGTAATCGGTGGCGCTGCTGCTGGGGTCAAACAGCCACAGCATGTGTGAATACCAGAAGCCGTTCTGGACGGGTGAATGAATGTCTCGCGGCTGATCGGAATGAATGTGATGGTGGCGGTGATGGGCGGCCCACCAGAGCGCACCCTTCTGCGCACTGGTCTGCGCGAGGAATGCCAGCAGGAACTGGAAGACGCGGCTGGTCTTGTAGGTGCGATGAGAGAAGTAACGGTGATACCCACCGGTGACGCCGAACATCCGCACGAAATAGAGCACTACGCAGCAGATGGCCGCCGCTGGCGTGATACCAGTCCAAATAGTCCCGAGCGCAAGCAGGTGGATCACAACGAAGGGAATGCTGCCTAGCCATTCAATCTTGGGTGACTGGCGGGTATCCGGACCTGTTTTGGCAGCGGTGGTTTCGTTCATGATGGGGGCGGATCCGTTGCTGTGCGCCGCAGCGCGAAGGCGCAATGATGCAACAGTTCCGGCTCCGTCAGGGTCCGCGTTCGGTGAAGGATTGTAATAGTTGTGTCACCGGAACCGGCGTCACGGCGCTGC
>CAYFPW010000011.1:0-17176 GCA_964345055.1 uncultured Steroidobacteraceae bacterium
CGCCGGTACCATGGCGTGCGGAACTGAAGTGGATCGGCGCGAAAGGCACGAAGTCCAGCTTTAGCGCCAGCTGCGAACGAATCTCGTCGCGCTTGTCTTGAGGAATCCCGTCCCATTTGTTCACGGCGATGAAGATCACGCGGCCGCGTTCAAGGGCCTGACCCAACACGCTGGCATCCTGCTCGCCGATCAGGTCATGCGCATCCAGCACCATGACTGCGATGTGCGCCTCGGCGATGGCCTGCAGCGTGCGTCCGACACTGGCGCGCTCGACGGCATCCTCAACCCGCGCCTTGCGACGCACGCCGGCCGTGTCGATCAGAATGAAATCGCGCTCGTTACGACGGAACGGCACCATGATGGCATCGCGGGTGGTGCCCGGCAGATCGCTGGCGATGACGCGTTCCTCACCGATCAGCCGGTTGACCAATGTGGACTTGCCCACGTTCGGTCGCCCGATGATGGCCACGCGGATCGCGCTGGCGTCGTCAGCGGGTGATGGGCCGAGAGTCAGACCCTCGGTCGCGGCATCGATCAGATCGAGGCATCCCTGCCCGTGACTGGAGGAAATCGCGAGCGGCTCGCCCAGCCCGAGGGCGAAGAATTCAGCCGCGACGACATCATTATCCAGGCCCTCGGCCTTGTTGACCGCCAGCGTGACGGGCTTGCGCCCGCGCCGCAGATGTTCGGCGATGTAGTGATCGGCCGGTACGGGCCCGCTGCGACCATCGACGACAAAGATAATTCGATCGGCTTCGGTGATGGCCTTCTCAGTTTGCTCGCGCATCTGCGCGTCGACACCTTCCGGCTTTTCAACCAGGCCGCCGGTATCGATCAGCACCGATGGCACGGCCCCGATCCGCGAATAACCATACTGCCGGTCGCGCGTCACGCCGGGCATGTCCGCGACGATCGCCGCCTGCGAGCGAGTCAGCCTGTTGAACAGGGTGGACTTGCCGACGTTGGGTCGACCAACGATAGCGACGACCGGAAGCATGCGGGATCAGCTACCAGACTGCTCAGCATCGACAGGCTGTGCGGTCGGTGCAGGCGCCACGGATTGCGTCGCCTTCGAGCGGCCCGGCAGCGTGCCACGCACACGGAAGGCGCTGACCACGCCCTTGTCATTGGTCACCAGAGCCAAGTCACCCGCCACGACCGGCGGCATGCTGACACGATAACCAGCGCTACTGCGGGCGACGAAGCGACCATCGCTGGCGTTCAGCCAGTGAACGACGCCTTTGTAGTCTGCGACCAGCAGATACTCGCCCAGCAGCCCGGGTGCCGAGAGCTGGCGCCGCAGCAGCAGATCCTGCTTCCACAGTTCCGCTCCGGTGCTGCGATCGAGCTTGACGATCTGACCCTCGGCCGTTGCAACGAAGAGCGCGTCGCCCCCGAGCACCAGACCGCGATAGCTGGACAGGTCATGAGACCAGAGCAACTGACCGGTTTCGCGAGCAATACGGGCCACGCGACCCTGATAACTCACGGTGAAGAGATCCTCACCATCGACGGCAGTCGATGAGTCGATGTCGATCAGACGCTGCAATTCCGAACTACCGTGCGACTGTCCAACGGCCACATCCCACAGGGTGCTGCCACCAGCCAGCGTGATGGCCATCAGTCGGCCGTTATCGAATCCGGCAATGACGCTGTTACCCACGATCTGAGGCGGCGCATTGCCGCGCAGTGTGAGGCGCGGCAACTGCTGATCCACCATCCAGCGCGGCTTGCCATCCCGCGCCTCAAGTGCATGCAGCTTTCCGTCCACCGTGCGCACGACGACCGCATCGCCGCCGATAGCGGGTGCCGCCAGGACTTCAGAGCCGACACGCGCACGCCACCGCTCCTGACCCGTGCTGGCATCGAGCACGATGACGTCGCCCTCGGGGCCGCCGACTGCCACCAGCCCATCACCGACACCAGGTCCCGCGGACAAACGCAGCTTCAGGTTGGTCTTCCAGCGCACTTTGCCGCTCTGGGCAACGAGTGCCTCCACCACTCCCGACGGTCCAGCCAGATACACCGTGTCGGCGGCGTGAGCAGCGTTCAGGGCGAGCCGGAACTTGGGCTCTCCGCCGACTCCTGCGCTCCAGACCTTATCGACCTGCAGCGTGGTGTTGATACCCAGCAACGGCATCGGCTTGTCCGACTTAACACTGGTGCTGGAACAGGCGCCCAGCGTGACCAGCAGCAGACTCGCTGCAAGCCACAGGCCATTTCGGGAGCTGAAAGCGAAACGGTTCATGAATACCTCAGGAGCGGGACAGATCCGCAATCTTCAGCTTCAGCACTTCACTGTCGACGGCCTGATCGTTGGCGCCCAGCGCTTCCTGATAGGCCTTCAGCGCCTCGTCGCGCTTGCCCTTGGCCAGCAGCGCGTCCCCGCGCACCTCGGCGTAGCGCGCTGCGAATGCACCCGCGGCACCGACCGCCTGCAATGTCGTCAGCGCATCATCAGCCTTAGCCTGATCAATCTGGATACGAGCGACACGCAGCCGAGCCGCCAGCGCCAGCTGAGGATCCTTGGTAACCGTCAGCAGCTTCTGCAGCGTCTCCACTGCCTTCGACTGCTGGTTGCTCTCCAGATACAGACGCGCCGCAACCAACTGAGCGTGATCCGCATAGCCTGTGCCTGCGTGTTCGCTCTGCAACTGGGCCAGCAGCTTGTCGACTGTGCCCTGATCACGCTTGTCAGCCGCCTGGGCCAACTGTTCATAGATCGTGCCGGCCACCAGCAACTGCTTTTCAACGCGCGCCTGGTACCAACGATAGGCAGAGATGCCCGCAACGGCGATCAATACACCGGCCAGTAGCCACACGGTGTTCTCGCGCAGCCACTTCTTGACCAGTTCCCACTGTTCCTGTTCGCTCAGGTATTCGTCCATCATCATCTCCGTCATGAATTCAGAAGGCTGGCCAGCCGCACTGCGGCTTCGGCCAGCGGAATCTCGCTCTGCACACCCTCGGCACGCAGAGGCTTCACAGCCACTACGCCGCGCTCGATCTCGGCTTCACCGAGAATCAGCGCCAACGTCGCACCACTCTGGTCGGCGCGGCGGAACTGGGTCTTGATGCTGCCGCCACCCAGATTCACATGGACACTGGGCGCCTGCGGGCTATCCCGCAGCGTTTCTGCCAAAGCCAGCGCCTTCCGCTCCGCGGATTCTCCGGCGACTATGACATACACCTGCGGCCCCGCCGCCGGTGGCACCGCACCCAGCAACTCCACGACGCGCTCCATACCCAGCGCGCAACCGATACCCGGGGTGCTCTCCCCACCCAGCAGACCCACCAACCCATCGTAGCGGCCACCGGAGCAGATCGCATCCTGTGCGCCCAGTGCGTCAGTGGTCCACTCAAAAACCGTACGCGAATAGTAATCCAGTCCACGCACCAGACGCGGATTGACCTGATAGTCGATGCCGCAAGCGTCGAGACTGGCGCGCAGCTGCGCGAAATGCGCCTTGGATTCCTCGTCAAGGTAGTCCGGCAAGGACGGCGCATCAGCGATCAGCGAGCGCATCTCCGGGTTCTTGCTGTCGAGGATACGCAGCGGATTGCCGCCCAGCCGGCGCTTGCTGTCCACGTCCAGCGAGCTTTCGTGCTGCTGGAAATAGGCCACCAGTTTTTCGCGATACGCGACACGAGCTGCGGGCGTACCCAGAGAATTAAGCTGCAGTCGCACGCGTGTGATGCCCAGCCGCTTCCAGAGGCGCGCGGTCAGCGCGATCAACTCTGCATCGATATCAGGCCCTGGAAAACCCAGCGCCTCAAGATCGATCTGGTGAAACTGACGATAGCGCCCTTTCTGCGGCTTTTCGTGCCGGAACATCGGACCGGCAGTCCAGAGCTTGAGGCGCGCGCCGCGCAACATGCCGTTGCTGATGGCTGCACGCAGCAAGCCAGCCGTGGCCTCCGGGCGCAAAGTCAGGCTGTCACCGCCGATGTCGGTGAAGGTGTACATCTCCTTCTCGACGATGTCGGTGTACTCACCAATGGAGCGCTTGAACAGTTCGGTGTGCTCAACCACCGGCATGCGCATCTCTTCATAGCCATAGGCGGAGAACAACTCGCGTGTCACCCGCTCGAGCAGTTGCCAGCCCGCCATCTGGGCAGGCAGCACGTCATTCATGCCGCGGACCGGCGCGATTCCCTTACTCACTCGCTGATGTCCTGAAAGCGGACGAGACCTCGCCAGCAGCCGCTTCGCCCTCCGGCTGCGGCACCACGGATGCCTCTGCCCCGGTGGTCGCCGGCACCGAAACCGGTTGCGCAGGCTCCACGCCTGACACCGGCACAGCCGCAGCAATCGCACCATGGCGTTCAGACCACCACCAAAGAAGTGCCAACGCCGAAAAAACCAATAGCATGAGCACCACGGGCAAACGTCCCAGGCGGCGCGGCTGACCAGTGTCCACCGCGCGCAGCGTAACGATAGCCGTCAGATCCGGAGCGGTAACGATGTGCTGCAGCATCTTTCGCTCAAGTTCCGCCACCTCCAACTCCAGAAAGCCGGCGTAACGACGCAGATGACCGCGTGCATAGACGCTCGGCCCCAGATCAGAGAAATGGTTAGCCTCGAGAGCCGTCAGAGTCGATGCCGGTATGAATAACCGCGTCGCACACTCTTCCACGGTGAGTCCGCGCTTCTCGCGCGCACCCCGCAACGTCTCGCCGAAACCGGACTCGGAGGCCGTCTCAACGCTTGTTTCAGTGGCTGGCATAGCCTCCCCCTGCCGCAGCGCCCCCGGCCAAGGCCAGGGTCTGCGATGAACTCGGAAAATCCATCTGCAGTCGTCGCGCCAGCGTCATGGCGGACCACGGCTCCTCAGCTGCGCGCGCGGCGCGCCAGCCTGTAAATAAAAGTTCTGGTGTAGCACGCGGATTCGCCGCAAGCCAGCCCTCGACACGACGCAACGCCAATGCCGATTGGCCGCGCTCCAGTTCGAGATCGGCATATTGATAGGCCGCCTCGGCGTATCCGGGCTGCGCTTTCAGCGCCTGATCAAACAGTGCCGCAGCCTCGCCGGCACGGTGCGCCGCGCGCAGACACACGCCCGCATTGGTCCACGCCACCCAAGGTGTGCTGTAGAGCGGATTCAGCGCAGCTTTCACCAGCCATTGCACGCCGGCATCCACCTTGCCACGCCCACAGAGGTACACGGCGTAGTTGTTCATCTGCTCGGGCTCCCCGGGAGCCAGACGTGCCGCAGCGTTGAACTCAGAATCGGCTTGTGCGTCATCGCCCAGTCGGGCGTAGAGCAGCGCCAAGGTCCCATGCACCTGCGCGTTTCTTGGATTCTGCTCGCGGGCGCGCTCCAGTTTGTCCTTGGCGAGCACGAGATTGTCGGCGCGATAGTAGGCCACGCCCAAGTTCAAATTTGCCTCTGCGGCCCTGGCCCTGTCCACGCTATTCGGCTCGGCCGCCACGCCTCCGCTCACGGCGAGCAGCACGGCAAGATTAAAGCCTACGCGCAGCGACAACGCGTGCTTCACGCCTGCACCTGCACCGGGATCGACTTGCTGCCCAATCGCACCACGGTTCGATCCTGCACGCGCCCCACCAACTGGCCGCAGGCCGCATCGATGTCATCGCCGCGTGTGCGCCGCGTCGTGGTCATGACTCCGCCGCGCAACAGTTCATCTCGGAAACGTTCGACCGCCGTATCACTGGAGCGTCGGAAAGCCGTACCGGGATAGGGATTGAAGGGAATCAAATTGACCTTGCCGGGCCGCCCTCTCAGGAGACGGGCCAACGCCCGCGCCTGTGCCGGGGAATCATTCACACCTTCAAGCATCACGTACTCGAACGTCACGCTGCGACCATTCTGTTCGTCGATGTAGTGCCAGCAGGCCTCGAGCAACTCGGCAATGGGATGAATGCGATTGATCGGGACCAATCGGTTGCGCAGTTCGTCATCGGGCGCATGCAGCGAAACGGCTAATGCGACATTGCTAACTTCTGCGAGCTTGTAAATCTGCGGCACCAGACCCGATGTGGACAGCGTGACACGCCGCCGCGAGAGATCGAAGCACAAATCATCAAGGAAGATCTGCAGCGCCGGGACCACGTTGCGAAAATTGGCCAGCGGCTCACCCATGCCCATCAGCACCACATTGGTAATGATGCGTGGCGCGTCCGGCGAAAAGCCCAGCTCGCGGTTGGCCAGCCACACCTGGCCGACAATCTCGGCGGTGGTTAGATTGCGGTTGAAGCCCTGCTGCGCCGTCGAGCAAAAGGCGCAGTCGAGCACGCAGCCAACCTGCGATGAGATACACAGCGTGCCGCGATCGCTTTCCGGGATGTAGACCATCTCGAAGGCCTGAGAGGCATCCGCACGCAGCAGCCACTTGCAGGTGCCGTCGGCGGAACGCTGCGTGGTGACGATCTCCGGCAGACGCACCTCGGCACGCTCCGTGAGTTGCGCGCGGAAGTCCTTGGCCAGATCGGTCATGGCGGCAAAGTCACCCACGCCGCGCTTGTAGAGCCAATTCATCAACTGACGCGCACGGAAGGGCTTGGAGCCCAGGTCGGCGCAGAGTGCCTCCAGCTCCGTACGCGTCAGCCCGAGCAGGTTCAGCCGCGCGGACATATCTCCGTGCCGCGGAAGAAGTACGCGATTTCCTGCGCCGCCGTCTCGGGTGCATCCGAGCCGTGCACCGTGTTGGCCTCGATGCTCTGCGCCAGATCGGCGCGGATGGTGCCAGGCGCGGCCTTCTTCGGGTCGGTGGCACCCATGATTTCGCGATTCTTGAGGACGGCGTTCTCACCTTCCAGAACCTGCACAACCACAGGACCGGAGGTCATGTACTTCACCAGATCCTTGAAGAAAGGACGCTCACGATGGACGGCATAGAAGCCCTCAGCCTCCGCCTGCGACATCTGCAGCATGCGAGAGGCGACGACGCGGAGCCCCGCTTTCTCGAAACGGCTGTAGATCTCGCCGATCAGGTTACGGGCTACGCCATCTGGCTTGACGATCGAAAAGGTGCGCTCCAGCGCCATGCGATGAGACTCCTGAATTGAAGATTGAAGAACTAGACCGTGAAACTTTCGCCGCAGCCGCACTCGCCCTTGATGTTCGGGTTCTCGAAGCGGAAGGACTCATTCAAACCCTGCCGCACGAAATCGATGCGGGTGCCATCGACGTACTGCAGGCTGGCCGCATCGATGAATACCTTGACACCCTGATCTTCGAAGACGCGATCATCGGCGCTGGTATCGTCCGCATAGTCGACCACATAGCTGAAACCGGAGCAGCCGGTCTCCTTGACACCCAGTCGCAGGCCGAGGCCCCGACCGCGCTGGGCAAGGTGGGCGCGCACGCGAGCAGCGGCCGACTCAGTCAGTGAAATAGCCATGCCGGAAGTATAGCTCAAAGCCGGCTGGCGGTTCCCGCTCTAAGGCCTTGCCAAAGCGAAACTTTCTAGCGAAATACACCCGGTTTGACAGGGCTTGGGCCGGCATTGGCTCTGGCAGCTGCCCGAGCGACAAGTAGGGCGTCCTCGACAATCAGCAGTCGCCCCAGCTGATCGGGCGGCACAGCGCAGCGCTGGGCCCACGCATGAGGCTCGTCAGGCAGGTCCTCTGCAAGGCTCCGGCCCGGCAACACCGCCGCCAGCCATTCGCATACTTCCAGCACCGGACCCGAGGCAAAGGCGCGGTACGCGGCCTGCACGATGCACCCGCCCTCGCAGCGCAACTGCCAACGGATTCGTGTCCCCGCCGCTATGTCTCCAGCCTCGCCCAGATACCCGTCATCCGCCTCGAGGCTGTCCAAATCGGCGAGCGCGCGCAAACGCGACAATTCTCGTCCCACGACCTGAATCGCCGTTTCAATCTCCGCATCCGTGGTGAAGCGCCCCAGACTGAAGCGCAGCGTCGCCTGAGCCAACAACGGATCGCGGCCAATGGCGCGCAGCACGTATGAGGTCTCGTCACTGTCCGCATTGCAGGCCGCACTGGTGGAAAGTGCCAGTTCGCGCAGACCCGAGAGCAGCGCCTCGCCATGTACGCCAGCGAAAGACAGATTCAGGATGCCAGGTACACGCGCCGCGCCGGCGCCGTTGAGCACCACGCCGCCAAAGGCTGCAATACCCGCCAACAGTCGCTCGCGCTGCACCACCAATCGCGCGGCCTCGCCCTGTAACTCGTCGGCGGCTATCTGCGCAGCGGCGCCCATCCCAACGATCTGGTGTACGGGGAGCGTACCGGAGCGCAGAGCGCGCTCCTGACCGCCACCGAACTGCAGCGGCTGCAACCGTGCGCGCCAGGGTGCGCGGACATACAACGCGCCACAGCCCTGCGGACCGTAGAACTTGTGGGCGGAGATCGACAACAGATCTACCTGCAGCCGCTCGACGTCCACCGGGATTTTGCCGACGCTCTGTGCCGCGTCGACATGCAGCGCAATGCCTCGCGAGCGACACAGTTGTCCGACTGCAGCGACATCCTGGATCACGCCAATTTCGTTGTTCGCATGCATGAGCGAAACCAACACCGTATCCGGGCGAAGCGCCGCGAGCACAGAGTCCAACGCCACCACTCCCTCGCTGTTCGGATCCAGCCATGTGACGCTGTGGCCTTCGCGCACCAACTGCCGCACGGGATCGAGCACGGCTTTATGCTCGATGCGCGCGCAGACCAGATGCAGCGGCTTGCCGCCGCGCTCCTGACTCAAGCCACGTACCAGACCGAGCAGGGCGAGGTTATCCGCCTCCGTCGCACCGGAGGTGAAGACGATTTCACGCGGCGTCGCTCCGATCAGGGCCGCTACCACTGTACGCGCCTGTTCTGTGGCGGCACGCGCCTGCCGACCGTAGGCATGGCTCGCACCGGCGTTCCCGAAAAGACCACCACCCAGCCACGATGCCATGGCGCCAGCGACACGCGGATCAGGCGGCGTCGTGGCTGCGTAGTCGAAGTACAGTGGCTGACTCAAGAGTCACCAGCCTGCGGCGCGCGCCGTGTATTGCTTTGCTCACCCGCACGCCGCCGCCGCTGCTCAATGGCGGTGAGGAAGCCGCGGAGGATATTGGCCTCGTTGATGTCGAGTTCTGCACGCTGCAGGAAGCGACGCATTCGCGCCATGAGATTCGTGCCACTCTGGGTGCGGTCGCGAAAATCGACCTGCTCCATGACCTGCTCAAGGTGACCGTACAGGCTTTCCATGGCCTCGGGCGCAGCCAGCGGCTGGTCGCGCATCGAGGGGGCCACACTCTCCTGCCTGGCACGCAGCAGTTCGTAGGCGACGATCTGTACCGCCATGGCCAGATTCAGCGATGCGTAGTCACTGCCGGTGGGGATGCGCAGCAACGCATGCGCGGCCTGAACGTCGTCGTTGGTCAACCCGGTGCGCTCCGCGCCGAACAGGATCGCCACCGGGGCCGCAGCAGACTCACTGATCGCGCGCACCGCCGCCTCACGCACATCGAGATTGCGGAAGTACTGGTCACGGGAGCGCGAGGTAGTGGCCAGCACGAAACCCGTGCTCTGCAGCGCCTCGGCCACGGTGGCCACGACCCGGGCCGAGCCGAGTACGTCGTCAGCACCTGAGGCGCGCGCCGTGGCCTCGGGGTGCGGGAAGAGTTTGGGACGCACCAGCACCAGTTCGTGCAGCCCCATGTTCTTCATGGCACGCGCCACGGCGCCGATGTTGCCGGGGTGGGACGTGTCGACCAGAACGATACGGACGGGATGGGCACTCATTCTGCTATTCTACGCAGCTGTTTCGTCTGACTCGCTCTTTGCCATGCATCCATTGCTCACCATCGCCGTCCGCGCCGCCCGTCGCGCGGGGGAAATCATCGCCCGCAGCCTGCCGCGGCTGGAAAGCATCGCGGTCACCGCCAAGGGACGCAACGACTTCGTCAGCGAGGTGGACCGCCACGCCGAGCAGGCCATCGTTGAAATCATCCGCCAGTTTTACCCGCACCACGCGATCCTGGGCGAGGAAGGCGGTGCGCAGGGCCAGCACGACGTCTGCTGGGTCATCGACCCGCTGGACGGCACCACGAACTTCCTGCACGGGCTGCCGACCTTCGCGGTCTCCATCGCCGTGGAACAGAAGGGTCAGTCCGAAGTGGCCGTGGTCTACGATGTGATGCGCCAGGAGCTTTTCACGGCCGTCCGCGGTGGCGGCGCCCAGCTCGACAATCACCGCATCCGCGTCAGCAAGGCGCGCGGCCTGGAAGGCGCGCTCATTGCCACTGGTTTCCCCTATCGCTCCACCGAGGAGCATCTGGATGCCTATATGACGATGTTGCGGACCATGATGCTGGAGACCGCCGGCGTGCGTCGCCCCGGCTCCGCTTCGCTGGATCTGGCCTATGTGGCCGCGGGCCGCGTGGATGGTTTCTGGGAAATGGGTCTGCAGCCTTGGGATACAGCCGCCGGCAAGCTACTCGTTGTCGAAGCGGGCGGCCGGATCGGCACGCTCTCTGGGGGCGATTACGACAACAGTGGCAACATCATCGCCGGCACGCCGCGCGTCTTCGATGCGATGGTGGCCGCATTCGACCCACTACTGCCCGAGAACCTGCGCCAGTAGACGCAGCGAGCCGGCACGGACTGCAAGCGTCAGTCGCCCTGCCCTTCAGCCACCCAGATAGGCGCGCCGCACCTGCGGATCCTGACGCAGCTTCGCCGCCTCGTCCTGCAGGATGATGCGGCCGGTTTCCAGCACATAGCCAAAGCTGGAGACTTCCAGCGCCAGATTGGCGTTCTGCTCCACCAGCAACATCGTGATGCCCTGAGTGCGGTTGATCGCCACGATCTTCTCGAAAATGGTCTTCACCAGTAGCGGGGCAATACCCAGAGAAGGCTCGTCCATCATCAGGAAACGAGGTCGCGACATCAGCGCGCGGCCAATGGCCAGCATCTGCTGCTCGCCGCCGGACAGCGTGCCGGCCACCTGCTCGGCCCGTTCCTGCAGCCGCGGGAACGTGGCATAAACCAGATCCAGTTCGCGGCGCACAAGTGCGCGATCACGCTGCAGATAGGCACCCATCATCAGGTTCTCGAGCACCGTGAGATTGGCAAACACCATACGCCCTTCGGGCACATGGGCCAGACCGCGTGCGACGATCTGATGTGCGGCGCAACCGTCGATACGCTCGCCGGCAAAGCGGATGGATCCGGACTGGGCTTTGACCAGACCTGACACTGCACGCAGCGTGGTGCTCTTACCGGCGCCATTGCTGCCGATCAGGGTCACGATGCTGCCCTCCGGCACACTCAGCGATACGCCATGCAATGCACGAATGGCACCGTAAGCCACCGACAGATCGCGCAACTCAAGCATGCGCAATCTCACCGCCCAGATAGGCCTCGATGACACGCGGATCCGCACGCACCGAGGCCGGATCACCGTCAGCGATTTTGACGCCATGGTCGAGCACGACAATTCGCTCGCAGCTCTCCATCACCAGCTGCATGTCGTGCTCCACCAGCAGCACGGCAATGCGGAAGCGCTCCTTGACGAAGCGGATCAGTCGCGTGAGCTCGACCTTCTCGGTGGGATTCATGCCGGCGGCCGGCTCGTCGAGCAGCAGCAGTCGCGGACCGGTAGCCAGAGCGCGCACGATCTCCAGACGCCGCTGACTGCCATACGGCAGGCTTCGGGCTGGCTCATCGCGCATCGATGCCAGCCCGAAGATCTCCAGCAGCTCGAGGGTGCGAGATTCGATCTCGCGCTCCTCCGCGTTGAAATGACGCCAGCGAAGCACGGTCTGCCACGCACTCTGCCGCAAGTGCCGATGAAAGGCGACGCGTACATTGTCGAAGACGCTCAGCCCGGGGAACAGGCGGATGTTCTGAAAGGTGCGTGCGATGCCGCAGGCCGATATCTGGAACGGCCGCAGTCCGAGCAGCGATTCACCGCCAAAGCGGATGGCACCACTGGTGGGTCGGTAGACGCCGGTGATCAAATTGAAAACAGTGGTCTTGCCCGCGCCATTGGGACCGATCAGTGCCACCAGTTCCTGTTCGCCGATCTGTGTGGCCAGACCCGAAAGCGCCGTGAGTCCGCCGAAACGGATCGTGCAATCCTCGATTTGCAACAGCGGCGTGGCCATCTCAGGCACCCTCACGCGGTGCATCGGTCGCCTGCAATACCCGCGCAACGCCTGACCGGCGCTGCCATCGGAACAGACCCTGCGGGCGCGCGATCATCAGCACGATGATCAGCAGCGCATACACGATCATGCGGAAGTCGCCGAACTGCCGCAGAGTCTCGGTCAGCACCGTCAGCAACACAGCAGCCAGAATCACCCCGGGCATGTTCCCCATGCCGCCCAGAATCACCATCACGACGATCTCGATGGATTTGTCGAAGCCGAATCCCTGCGGCGCGATGTATTGCTTGAAGTGCGCGTAGACGCCGCCAGCAACGCCTGCGAAAAAGGCACCGACGACGAAGGCGCGGATCTTGTAGCGCGTGCTGTTGATGCCCACCGCTTCCGCTGCGATTTCATCATCGGCCACCGCAATGAAGCCCCGTCCATAACTGGAGGAGACCAGCGCCCAGACCACGTACACCGTCACCGCGGCCAAGCCGAAGGTGACGAAGAGATTGCTGTAATCCGGAATCCCGATCAGACCCCGCGAGCCACCCACCGCATCGATGTTCTGCAGGATCACACGAATAATTTCGCCAAAGCCGAGCGTCACGATGGCCAGGTAATCACCCTTGAGCCGCAGCGACGGCACACCCACCAGCAATCCAGCCAGCGCCGCAGCCAGACCACCGGCCAACAGAGCCATCAGAAACAACCAGGCCGCGTGACCACCGAACAGGGGCAACAGCATACCGGCTGCTGCGGTGGTGAGCATGGCGGCAGTGTAGGCGCCGACGGCCATGAAGCCGGCGTGACCCAGCGAGAATTGCCCGGCATAGCCGTTGATGAGATTCAGACTGACGGCGAGCGTGACATTGATGCCGCAGGAGACCGCCACATCGAGGAAATACGGGTTGAACGCCGGCGCGAACCACGACAGCACCGCACTGGCACACAGCACCGCCAGCAACCCCCACTGCGCAGCCGGCAGCATCAGACCTTCTCCGTTTGAACGCGACCGAGCAGCCCACCCGGCCGCAGCAGCAAAATCAGGATCAGCACCCCAAAGGCCACTGCATCACGGTAGGTGGAACCGCCGAGCGCCACCACGACGGTTTCGATCAGCCCCAGCAAAAGACCGCCCGCGGCTGCGCCCGGAATGTTACCGATGCCACCCAACACCGCTGCGACAAAGGCCTTCAGGCCCGGCAGCGTGCCCATCAGGGGATCGATGGACGGATAGTTTAGCGCGTAGAGAATGCCGCCGGCCCCAGCCAGCGCAGACCCCAGCGCAAAAGTACAGGAGATCACGAAGTCATTGCTGACACCGACCAGCGAGGCCGCCACAGGATTGAATGACAGCGCCCGCATCGCCATGCCAATGCGCGTCCTCATCACGATCCAGCGCAGCGCGAACATGAGCACCAGCGTGATGACGAACACCGCCAGCTGCGCGCTGGAGATCACCAGACCATCGAAACGGAAATCATGGCGCGGGAATAGCTGCGGGAAGGAGCGCGGATTGGCACCGAATAGGCGCTGGCCGAGATTCTGCAGCAGCAGCGAAACGCCGATCGCCGTAATCAGCACCGAAAGTGTGGAACGCCCCCGGAGGGGTCGGTACGCCAGCTTTTCGATCAGTACGCCGAGCGCGGCGCAGGCAAGCATCGCTCCTGCCAGAGCCAGAAGGCCGCCGCCGAAAGTCTCCGCCGGCAGTTCGCGCCCGAGGTAGTACCCGGCGAAGGCTCCGACCATGAACACATCGCTGTGCGCAAAATTGATGAAGCGCAGCACGCCGTAGACCATCGTGTAGCCCAGCGCGATCAAGGCATAAATCGCGCCCAGCGACAGACCGTTGACCAGCTGCTGCAGTAACTCCGTCACGGTGCAACGCGCCCGCGCTCAGGGCGTGACCGTCTCCAGATATTTGAAGCGGCCATCCTTGACGGTGATGATCACTGCGGGCTTGGTGGCATTGCGCTGTGCGTCGAGCGTGGTAGCACCCGTCACGCCGGCAAAGCCATTCGTGGCCGCGATGGCATCACGCAGCTTAGCGCTCTCGGTGGTGCCCGCGCGGCGAATGGCATCAGCCAGCACCATCGCTGAGTCATAGCCCAGCGCCGCCATCGCATCAGGGGTCTCGCCGTTGTACCGCGCCTTGAAGGCGGCAACGAACTTCTGCACGGCAGGGTCAGTGTTCTCAGGCGAAAAGTGTGTGGAATAGTAAGTCGCTTCGAGGGCGCCACCGGCAATCTGGATCAGCTCGGGCGCTTCCCAACCATCACCACCGAATATCGGTGCGGTGATGCCGAGCTGGCGCGCCTGCGCGACGATCAAGCCAACGTCGGTGTAATAGCCCGGAACCAGGATGGCATCAGGATGCTGCGCCTTGATGGCGGTCAGCTGCGCCTTGAAGTCCTTGTCACCACCCGTGTACTTCTCCTCAGCAGCCACCTGCCCTCCGCCGGCCACGAACGGCTCACGGAAGTACTGGGCCAGACCCACGCTGTACGGGGCCGCAACGTCCGAGAAAATCGCCACCTTCTGAGCCTTGAGCGTCTTGCGGGCGAACTCCGCGAGCAACTTGCCTTGGAACGGATCGGTGAAGCAGACGCGGAAGATGTAATCACCCGTCTCAGTCACCTTGGGATTGGTCGAAGACGGCGAGATCATCGGCACCTTGTTGGCCTGCGCGATCGGCGCCGCTTCCAGCGAGCGACCTGAGGCCACCTCACCCAGCAACGCCACGACGCGATCACGGGTGATGAGCTTCTTGGCAATGGTGGCGGACTCGCCCGGCGAGCTGCGGTTGTCCTCGTAGATGAACTCGATCTTCTTGCCGAGCAGTCCGCCCGTCGCATTGAGTTCCTCGATGGCCAACTGCGTGCCTTTATGCGAGGACTGGCCGAATGCGGCCTCCTTGCCGGTAAGCGAAGCAAATTCGCCGATTTTGATCGTCTCACCGGCGGCACCGCCGGGCGCGCCCGACTGACTGCAGGCCGCCAGGGCCAGTGTGATTCCCGCCAAAGTCGGAGCCAGAGCAGCCAAGCGCTTGTTCATCGGATTGTTCCAGTGGGCCGGATAAGGTTGGTGAGCGACTCGCTCGAGTATAGACGGGGCGCCCGCGGCCGGCCAACAGACGCAGTCGGTGACCGAAAGCCAAGGGAGCCGTGGCGGGTGCGGCCCCGCCATGAGGGACTTAGGTGTCCTGAGACTGCCGCTGACTTCGCGCGTCGAGGCGCTTGCGCAGGGTGATATTGATCATCTCGACCACCACCGAGAACGCCATGGCGAAATACAGCATGGCCTTTGGCACATGCACCTTGATGGCCTCGCCGATCAGCGCCACACCCACGAGGATGAGGAAGCTGAGGGCCAGCATCTTGACCGTGGGGTGCCGGTCGACAAACGCGGCTACGCTGGCCGAGAGCCACATCATGAACAGCACCGCGACGATGATGGCGGCGACCATGACCGGCACCTGATTGGCCATGCCAACGGCGGTGAATACAGAATCGAGCGAGAAGACGATGTCAATCAGCGCGATCTGCACCACAGTGGATACATAACCCGCCACAGCGCGTCTTGGTGTGTGCTCATGCGCACCCTCCAGGGTGCCATGGATTTCGCTGACGCTCTTGCCGAGCAGGAACAAGCCACCGCCACCCAGCACCAGATCCCGACCGGAGAGTTCCAGCCCGGCAATGGACAGCCAGGGCGCGGTCAGCCGCGTCAGCCAGACGATGGACACCAGCAGCGCGATACGCAGGGCCATGGCGAGGGCCAGACCAAACAGGCGGGCGCTGCGCCGCTGCGCCTCCGGAAGCCGCCCCACCAGAATCGAGAGGAAGATGATGTTGTCGATCCCGAGCACGATCTCCAGCGCAGCCAGCGTGACAAACGCCAGCCAAGCATTCGGATCAGTCAGCAACTCCATCATCGCACCCCCCGCGGCGATCAGGACCGCCGCAATACCGGACTACGGCAGGTCGTCCACCGGGTGCTTGACCGCCGTCGGCAGCAGATGCTCCGCCTTCAGGCCGCAGTCGAGCGCGATGGCACTGGCCACATAGATCGATGAATACGTACCCACAAGGATACCGACCACAAGCGCCGTGGAGAATCCGACCAGCGCAGCACCTCCGAACAACAACAGCACCACCACCACTGCAAAGGTGGCACCGCTGGTAATCAGAGTTCGCGACAGCGTCTGATTGATGGACTGGTCGATGATCTCGCTGGACGGCAGGCGGCGCGCGGCCTGAAAGCGCTCGCGAATACGGTCGAAAACCACGACCGTGTCATTGAGCGAGTAACCGATGACCGCCAGCAGCGCCGAAACGGTAGGCAGGTCGAAGGTCATCTGCGTCCAGGAGAAGAAGCCCGCCACCAGAATCGGATCGTGCATTGCCGACACCACCGCACCCAGGGACAGACGCCAGGTGTGGAAACGGAACAGCAGGTACAGTCCGATGAGGATCAGCGTCGCGAGCAGGGACTGCCAGGCGCTGGTGCGCAGTTCCGCACCGACCTGGGCACCCACATTCTCGATCTGCAGGATCTCAGCGCCCTTGTCGATGGATTGCATCGCCGCTTCCACATTGCTGTGCAGCTGCTCGGAGGTCTGCGTCAGGGGCGGCAGGCGGATCAGCACGTCGCGCGAGGTGCCGAAATTGCTGACGGTTGGGGCCGCGTAACCGGCCCGGGTCATCGCCTCCGCTACCGCAGTGACATTCGCTGCACCCGGGAAGCGCACCTGCACGCTGACACCGCCCGTAAAGTCGATGCCAAAGTTCAGGCCCCGCGTGGCCAACGAAACCAGCGAAGCAATGATCAACACTGCGGACACCGCGTACCACAGCTTCCGCTGTCGCATGAACGGAACGGTACTGACCTTGTGGAAGAACTCCATGTTCGTTTCCTGCGAATGTCGTTGCGGACTAGATGGAAAGCTTCTCGACGCGCTTGGAGCCGCCGTACAGCAGCGTCACCAGCGCGCGCGAACCCATGATGGCCGTGAACAGCGAGGTAATGATGCCGAAGGTCAGCACCACCGCGAAGCCACGGATTGCTCCGGTGCCGAAGATCCACAGCACCAGACCGGCGATCAGCGTCG
>CAYFPW010000012.1:0-14323 GCA_964345055.1 uncultured Steroidobacteraceae bacterium
TGGGCGGATTCATCAATGCGGTGTTCGCCAAGAACTTCGAGCAGGTGAACTGGATCCCGACGTTCGTGCTGACCCCGCTCACCTACTTCGGTGGCGTGTTCTACTCGGTGGATCTGCTGCCCGGCTGGGCGCGCGCGGCCTCGCATGTGAACCCGATCCTGCACATGGTCAATGCGTTCCGCTACGGATTCCTCGGTGTCAGCGACGTCAGCGTGGTCCGGGCTTTTGTGATCATGCTGGTTGCCGCAGCGCTGCTGTTCATGGTCGCGCTGCGGCTGATGCAGAAGGGCATCGGCATCCGCGACTAGCCTTTCCGATCGCAGGAGTTCAGGCCGAGAGACTGATCTCGGCCAGCGCTGCCACGTGCTCGCCGATTGCCAGCGAACCGGTCAGGCCCGGTGATTCGAAGCCGAAGAGATGGATCAGGCCCGCGATGCCATGATCGGCCGGTGCAGCGATCACGAAATCAACAGTGGCTGCGCCCGGGCCGCCAAGCTTCGGGCGCACGCCGGCATATGCTGGTTGCAATGCGCCGTCCGGCAGAGACGGCCAGTAGGTGCGGATAGCCGGCGCGAACAGTGCGGCGCGTGCGGGATCGACGTCATAGTTCGGAGTGCTCACCCACTCCACGTCGGGACCGAAGCGCGCCCGGCCCTGCATATCCAGGGTCAGGTGGATGCCCAGGCCGCCATCCTCCGGCACCGGATAGATCAGTCGTGAGAATGGCGAGCGTCCTGTGAGGCTGAAATAGTTACCCTTGGCATAGTGGATGCGCGGTACGGCACGGGCTGGCATCGCGTCCATCGTTAGCGCCAGCGCCTGCGCATTCAGTCCGGCCGCATTGATCAGCAGTGCAGCGCGCAGCGTAGGGGTGGCCTGCGCGTCGAAGGCAAGTTCGATGCCATCGTCTGCGGGCCAGAGGCGGCTCACTGTCGTGTTGAAAGCGAAGGTGGCGCCGGCGGCCTCGGCATCGCCGCGCAAGGACAGCATGTAGGCGTGCGAATCCAGGATGCCAGTCGACGGTGAGTGCAACGCCGCGGCACAGTGAAGTTGCGGTTCGAGCTGGCAGGCCTCGGCAGCGCTCAGCAGGCGCAGATCATCGACCCCGGCCGCGTGTGCCGATGCGAGGATTTTCTCCAGGCGGTCGCGCTGCCCCGGATTCGTTGCCACGATGAGCTTGCCGCAGCGGCGGTGGGCAATGCTGCGCGCCTCGCAATACGCGTACAGCGCACGGCGACCGCTGACGCAGAGGCGCGCCTTAAGCGACCCTTCGGGATAGTAGAGCCCGGCGTGGATGACCTCGCTGTTGCGGGCGCTGGTCCCGGTGCCAATGCTGCGCGCGGATTCAACTACGAGTGTTTCGAAGCCGCGCTGGGCGAGTGCGCGCGCAATGCTCAGGCCGATCACGCCGGCGCCCACGATCACGCATTGCTGCTCATCCATTCATGTCACCTTCGAGGTCCGCGATGCGCGGTTTACGGTCGCTACTGGCGTGTTTCGGGTGGTGGTGGCGGAGGCGCGCCGCCCATGCGGGCGCCCGAGCGTACTGGGGCGCCCATGCTGCCGCCGGTGCCGTGTTCATCAATCACAAACTGCAGCTCGCAGTGAGTGCGGTCAGTTGCGCTGATCATTACGCTCACTGCCAGATCGGCACCGAGGTTGCGGTAGGCAGCAACGATTTTCGAGAGCGCAGCTTCGATGGCCTGGCTCGAAGCGGTATCGCCAGCCTTCAGTCCGATGACGCGCGAGAGTTGTGAATCGCTCAGGCGCTGGTTGCCGCTGAAGCGGATTTTCTGGATGCGCATCGACGGCTGTGCAGCCTCGTTACGGTGTTCAGTATGTGCGCCCGTGGTGGGTTGCTGCGCCAAAGCGGCGGCGTGGAACCGCGTGCTGGCTGCGATCACCAAGCTACACAGCATCACGTTGATCGGTCGCATCCCGCGCATGGTTTCTCCTCGACAGTGATCCTGCCGGCACGTGACAGCACAGCAGCGCCGGGTGTTGGCTCGGCCGCCTGACAATCACATGTTAACCGTCCGCGGCCTGCGCCGCAGAGACGGCGACAACTTGCGGTATAGTCGGCGTCCTCACCATGATCACCGCGGAATCCTTTCAGCCGCCGCGTCTGCTGCGTTCCGCGCATCTGCAGACCAGTCTGTCGAATCTGCCGCCGCGGTACTGGTACACCCGTCGGCGCGCTGCCCCAATGCGGCGGGTGGCCCGTCCGTGGCTCCTTGAACTCGGGGTCCTGGGGCGGCTTCAGGCCATGGTGTCGCCGGCGCGCGAGGGTATGGCGCCCTGCGGGGTGGCGGTGCTTCTGCATGGCTGGGAAGGCCATGCCGATTCCACCTATGTGCTGTCGCTCGGCGCCGAACTGTATGCAGCGGGCTACGAAGTGGTGCGTCTGAACCTGCGCGATCACGGTGGAACGTATGGCCTGACACGTGAATTGTTCCATTCCTGCCGTCTGCCTGAAGTCGCTGAGGCCGTGCGACAGATCGCCGCTCGCTATGCACCGGCGCCAGTGCAGCTGGCGGGTTTTTCGCTGGGCGGAAATTTTTTCCTACGGGTAGCCGCTGAGCCGCAACTGCCTGCCAATCTGCGGCGCGTCGTTGCAATTTCGCCGGTGTTGCATCCTGATAGCGCCATGGCCGCGATGGAGCAGGGCCTGCGGGTCTACCATGACTACTTCGTGCGACGCTGGTCGCGTTCGCTGCGCGCCAAACAGCATAGCTGGCCTGATGACTACGACTTCCGCGAGCTGCTGAGACTGCGCGATCTACGCACCATGACCGCCGCGCTGGTGGCGGCGCATACCGACTTCGCCTCGATGCAGGATTACCTCGACGGTTATGCGATCACAGGTGGGCGGTTGCGCTCGCTGGCCGTACCCGCACATCTGCTGGCAGCGGCCGACGATCCGATCATTCCGATCGCCGACCTGCAGCGGCTGGCGCTGCACCCGCAGCTGGAAGTGACGCGTCTGCCCTACGGCGGTCATTGCGGCTTCGTCGAACGATTGAGTGCGCCGAGCTTTGCGGATCGCTATGTGATGCGGCGCTTCGCGCTCTCTGCTGCTGCGCTGCCCAGCAGTGCCAGCAGCGTCGACTGACGTTGCGCCAGACCGCGCAGCGGTGCCGGCTGGAAGCGTCGTTCAATTTGCGCCGACCATTGGTGCGCCAGCCCAGGTGCTGCCAATGCGGCCGCGCCGCGAGCAGTCGCCTCCGGTGCCACACGTTCGACCACCGTGCCACAGCTCGCCGCCAAGCGCCGGCAGAGCCAGTCGGAGCGACTCATCCCGCCCATCACCAGCAGGCGGCGTAGGGGCGGACCCTGTTGCGTCATATACGAGAAATTCACTGCCAGCAGTATGGCGATGCTTTCAATCACCGCGCCGAAGCACTGCAGCGTGTCGCCGCTGCCGATGAAGCGCGAGTCCACGTTCGCCTGCCACCACGGTGATCCCAGTCCACCTACGCCATTGACGAATAGCGGCAGCTCCGCGTCGTCGGGCAGCGCCTCGAGCGCGGTCCATAGGAGTGCCTCGTCATGCGCGCCGGCAGCGACGAAGTCGCGCACCGCGGCTCCTGCGCCGTTGACCGTGCCCTCAAGCGAGTACAGCGCGTTGCCGGGCCCAGTGCGACCAGGGCCGGCATTGACGCACAGCACGCTGCCCAGAAGCGGTGCAGGATCGGTCGGACGCTGTATCAGGGGCCGCTGCATGAAAGCGCCCGTGCCAAGGTTGATGTAGCCGGTGTGCTCGTCGGGTGCGCCGGCGAAGAACGGGACTGCCGACTGATCGCCGGTGCAGGCCCGCAACGGCAAACCGTCTGGCGGCGTGAGTGGCATGGCGATGCGTCCAAAGTCACCCTGTGTCGGTACGCAGTCCGGTAGCCAGGCACGCTCGATGCCAAAGAGTTTAAGGAGTTCCGGCGACCAATCCAGTGTGGCGGAGTCCCACAGCAGCGTGCGTGATGCATTGGCAGGATCTGCGCAGGGTTCTCGGCCGGTCAGTTGTGCCACCAGCCATGAGGCCAGCGGCAACAGCTGCAATGTGCCGTCCTGTGCTGCACGCCGCACGGCCGGCAGGTGATCGAGGCACCAGCGCATCTTGCTGGCGCCGTAGTGCGCCGACAGTGGCAGTCCTGTGATCCGGCAGATGCGCGGTTCCTCGCTGCGTAGCGCTTCCAGCCAGTCCGCATTCCGCCGATCCTGCCACGACAGCACAGGACTGAGCGGACGACCTGTGCCGCGCTCGGCGCAGACGATGCTAGAGCGTTGTGTGGCCAGACCCGCGGCCTGCAGCTGCAGCGCCGGGGCCTGCGTCAGGCACTGCTGCAGTGCTTGTTTTAGTGAGTCGGCCAGCTCCTGCGGATTCTGTTCAACGCAGGCGTCACCCTGCACACGAGTCTGCACCGCACACTGGGCCGAGGCACGCAGCGCGCCGGTGTCATCAATGAGACATGCGCGACTGGCATGACTCCCCTGATCCAGCGCGATGACGCCGCGCATCACTCAGGGCGCAGCGGCAGCTGGTCGGTGCGGGCGCGAGCGGCGCGTACCGGGAGCGATGCGGCGAGCATCTCCTGGGCGCGCATAGCGACGGCTCGCCATGTGGTCAGCTTGCCGCCATAGATCGACAGCACGCGCGGCCGCTGCGCACGCTCGGGCAGCAGCAACGTCTCGCGCGAGCGATGGAAGGCGTGGCCGCTGCCTGCGGGCAGTACGCGTAGACCGGCAAAGGCCTCGAGCACATGCGGCAGGGGATGTTCGTGCCGGCCGAAGTAGTGCCGATAGACGCCGAGCAAATACTTCACCTCGCGAGTCGACGGATGCACGGTGGATGGGTCGCCGCTGAATTTCACCTCCGTGGTTCCGATCATCGTGTGCTGGTGCCAGGGCAACACGAAGACCGCGCGTCCGTCGCGCGGACTTTCCACGTAGTACAGCCGTTCGCTGGCCGGGCGATCCAGAATCAGGTGTGTGCCCTGCACCAGATCCAGCTGCGGCACTTTGATCGACGGTGTGAGGGTGCGGGCCACCGATGCCGCCCACGGACCGGCCGCATTGATCAGTACCCGCGCAGCACAGGTTTCCTCACGACTGTTCTCACGCCAGCGGGCGATGATGTCTGCGCCGCGCAATTCCGCACCGACGAACTCGGCCGGCAGGCGCAGCTCGGCACCCAGCGACTGAGCCGAGCGCATCACCGCCTCGGTGAGCAGCCTGTCGTCGGTTTGCGCATCGTGGTACCAGAACACCTGCTGCAGCCCATCCCGATGCAGACCATCGAGCTGTTCCCATTGCCGGCGCGGTATGGTGCCGAAGCGGGCATCACGCTCGCAGCCGGCCAGTGCCCAGTACATCGCCAGTCCGGTGCGCAACTGCCAAGCGCTGCGGCGCATGCCGTCATACAGCGGGATATGGAAGCGCCGCAGCGTTACCAGCTCGGGCGCCAGGCGCAGCAGAGTTCGCCGCTCATGGAGGCATTCGCGCACCAGACGCCACTGTCCCGATTCCAGATACCGCAGCCCGCCATGGATCAGCTTGCTCGAGCGGCTGGAGGAGCCCGCTCCCAGCCCGCGTTGCTCGAGCAGCAGCACGCTGTGACCGGCGGCTGCGGCGGCCTGTGCGCAGCCTGCGCCATGGATACCGCCGCCGACCACCAGCACATCGACACGGCGGCTCATCGTGACGCCGGTGCTCCGCCGGCCAAGGCGTCGCGCAGTTCACGTACGGCCATGGTCTCGATCAGCTCGACGCCGTGAGCGAGCAATGAGCGGGCGCGGCCGGCATCGCGCACTTCATAGCTGCACCAGCGCCAGGGTCCAGCCCACAGCGGTTCATGCGATGGCAGCTTCTGCCAGTTACAGAACAGATAGTCCGGCGCGAGCAACTGCGCCTGTGCCGCTGATGCCGCGTCATAGCGATGCAGTACCCAGCCCACCGGCAAATCGGATCTGGCGCGAGCCTGCGCCACGATTTCGAAGTCGAATGAAATGATGACCCAGGGACCGGGCTGACTGTTGAGCACCGCGAGTACTGAATCCAGAGTGGTCTGCAGGCCGAAGTGTTCGATGCTCTCGGTCTTGACCTCGACGAACAGCGTGGCCTCCGGCCAGCTGCGCAGCAGTTCGAGTGTGCAGGCCAGATCTGGAAGGCGCGCGCCGGCGTGGGTGACGCCAAAGCGCGCTGTCTCGGCTGCTGTCAGGTTGCGCAGTTCCGCGGCCGTGTGATCCCACACCAGACCGGGCATTCCGCAGGTGCGTTGCAGCGTTGCATCGTGCAGCACGACAGGCTCGCGATCGCGCGAGAGCTGCACGTCGAGCTCCACATGGCGGATGCCGAGCTGCAGCGCTGACTCAAATGCTGGCAGGGTGTTCTCGGGGAACTCCAGTGCATTGCCGCGATGTGCGACCAGCGGTGGCGGGGCATCAGTTGTCACGGCGACGGACGGGCTGCGCGTTGTGACCATGGCTCTCTTCCCGATCGTTACGAGAGTACAATGATGGCCATGATGTCACCGGAGAAAGTCATGCGCATCCGTCATTCTCTTTGGGCCGTGGTCGCGGGCGGCTTTTTGCTCGGTCTGGCGGGGTGTAATCGTGTTGCCAGCGACTGGAAGACGGCCCAGGCTGCGGATACCACGGAGTCCTATCAGCAGTTCCTGCAGCAGCATCAGGACAGCGAGTTCGCCACCCAGGCTCAGGCTCGCATGCGGCAGCTGACAGAGGATCGCGAATGGCAGGCGGCATCCGGACAGGACACGAAGGAAGCCTACGAACAGTTTCTCGCCCAGCATGCCGACAGCAAGTGGGCGCAGGAGGCGCATGCGCGTCTGGAGAACTTCCAGCCCGCGGTCGTGACGGCGCCTGCGCCGCTCGCCAATGCAACACCAGTACCCGCAGCCGCTCCGGCGCCGGCGGCTGCAACCGAATTGGTCAAACCGGCATCACCAGTAACTCCCAAGCCTGCAGCCTCCAAGCCCGCATCCCAACTGGAAGCCAAGTCGGACGCCAAGCCAGGCGTTGCCGCAGCCAAGCCGCCGGCCAAGAGCCCGTCAAAGTCCACCGAAAAATCCGGGCACACAGCCAGCAACAATGGCCAGCACTATGCGCAGCTCGGCGCTTTCAGTTCACGCGCACGCGCTGAGGAAAAGTGGAAAACGATCCATGCGCAGTTTGCGGCCGAACTCGGTTCGCTCAAGCCGCACTACACCAGCAGCAAGAGCGGCTCGCAGATGCTCTACCGCCTGCAGGTGGGTCTGGCCAGTTCGCAGCAGGTGCAGGATCTGTGTGCCAAGCTCAAGAAGCGCTCGCAGGTCTGCATCCCGGTGCGCGACTGATCCAGGACGCGTATGACTGAAGCCCGAGAGGCGCGGCTGGTCGGCGACTTCGGCGCCACCCATGCCCGTCTCGGGCTGTCTGGCCGCCGTGGCCGGCTGCAGCTCGAGCGCAGCTACCTGTGTGCCGGTTTCAGCGGCCTCACTGAAGTCATCCGCCACTATTACAGCGATATCGGTCTCGCGACTGCAGAGCAGCCGCGACAGGCTGCGCTGGCAATCGCGGCGCCGCTGCTGAGCGACACGGTTCGCATGACCAATCTGGATTGGTCGTTCTCCGCGGCAGCCACGCGCCGGGAGCTGGGCCTTCAGCGGCTCCGGCTGCTCAATGACTTCACGGCGCTGGCCCTCTCTCTCCCCACGCTTTCGGCTGCCGAGCGGGTGAAAATCGGCGGTGGCGAACCGCGCCCGCGATCAGCCATCGCACTGATGGGGCCGGGGAGCGGACTCGGCGTTTCCGGCCTGGTGCCTGTGGGGCGAGGCTGGTCTGCGCTGATGGGTGAGGGCGGACATGTGACGCTGCCAGCGTGTACGCCGCGTGAGAGCGCACTGCTGGATGTGGTGCGGCGGATTCATCCGCATGTTTCGGCTGAGCGCATCCTGTCGGGTGCCGGCCTGTATCTGCTCTACGAGAGCCTGTGCCAGCTAGACGGCGTGGCGCCCAGTGTCTTGCAGGTGGATTCCGTGACGGCGCATGCCCTGTCTGAATCCAACACTCAATGCGTCGAGGCGGTGCAGCTATTCTGTCAGTTGCTCGGCACCGTGGCGGGCAATCTCACGCTCACGCTGGGGGCTCATGGCGGCTGCTTCATCGGCGGCGGCATCGTTCCTCGGCTGTTGCCGGTGTTCGCGCAGTCCGGCTTCCGTGAGCGCTTCGAGGACAAGGGGCGCTACAGCGCTTATCTGGCCACGATCCCGGTGTTTGTCATCACACTCGGCAATGCGGCCCTGCGCGGTTGTGCTCGAGCGTTCTCAGGCTCCGTTGCGGGTCTCGAGGCCGCGTAGCCGCGACAGCCACTGCACCTCCTCGGGCGTCGTTGTACGACCCAGCACGGCATTGCGCATCGGAAAGCGACCGAAGCGCTGGATGCAATGGCGATGAGCCTGCGCACGCCGGAGCATCTGATCGCCGAAAGGCTTCATCTCCGCCGGCGTTTCCGCGGCCAGTCGCTGAAAGGCGGCTACGGATTCTTCCTGGATATCGGACGATTCGGCATGCTGTAGCGGCATATAAAAGAAGGCCCGCTCGATCGGGTCGAGCGTCGCCTCGGCGCCCAGCTGCATCCCCGTCACCGCCAGTACCAGTGCCGCATGCTCCTGAGCGTAGGCCGCCGGCTGGCCACGGTGAATGATGCGCGGGAACTGATCGAGCAGCAGGATGAGCGCCAGACGCCGCCGCGGTCCGCTCTCCCACGCCGTCAACTGGCCAATTGCTGCCGCGGCAGCCAGATCAGCAAAACGATGGATAAGTGCCGCGTCAGACTTTTGCTGGAACGGTGGCGGTTCACGACCGCCGAACCAGAGGGTGGAGCGTTCGGCCAACTGCGCCGGTTTGTAAGGGCGCGTGCCGAACCAGAATTCGAGGACTTCGTGAGCGCGGCGCTGAGTCATCTTGTGAGCTCAGCGCCGCGCATCAGCGGAGGACCGCGCGCGACTCGCGCAGCGTTACTCGCAGAGGCCTTCCAGGTAGCCCTGGGCCGTCTGCGACAGGCGTTTCCGCGCCAGCGCATGCGCCTTGGGCGCATCGACGATGTATTCCAGGGGACCAGAGACCAGCATGCGGCGCACGGCGGGGTCTGTGGCTGACACGCGTGCCATCTTGTTCAGCACGGTGAAACCACGGTAGATCTTGTCACGGGGGACGCGATTCGCCTCGATGGATCGGGCGAGATATTGACCGAAGCGGCTATAGAGAAAGTAGTCGTCATCCCCGACATGGAAACGCGCTTCGTCAAAAAAGTCGGGAAAGTTCTTCTTCAGATACTCATTCACACGGCGAAGACGGGGCCCAGGTTCGCTTTTAGCGGACGCTTTTGGCTGCTTCTTCATTGTCTTTGTTCCACCTCCAAGGGGCCCGGCACACCATTTCTGGGCGTCACAGCCGGTGCCTCACCCTGCAACGCGGGCGAACGATAAGACGCATGACGAGCAGATGCAATAGTCACAGACAACGAATTGCCGGTGACGCGAAAAAAAGTTCGATGCTGGTGGCTGGAGGGGAGGCCCGAGCATCGCCGGCCCTGCGCCGTCTTGTTATCGGCGATGGGCTTGGTCTGGCCGTAGCCCTTGGCTGTGACGCGGCTGGCAGCGATGCCGTGGCTGGTCACGTACTTGAGCACGGCGTCAGCACGGCGCTGCGACAACTTCAGGTTGTAGGCAGCTGTTCTGGTGCTATCGGCATGGCCCTGCAGTTCGCCCTTTGCCGAAGGACTCTCCTCATGGGTAAGAACCTCGGGTTGCGAGTCGTTTGTGTCACCGCCGCTCCTTCATGGCAGAAGGCTGTCGACCATTCTATGTTAAAGTCGATTGGGGCCATCACCCGGCAGTCGAAAGCGCCCGCGGCAATTGACGTGCCGCGTCCTGTCGGTAATATTCATATAGTAGAGTCAATGCTGAGTTGGGCAGCCAGCGGGCCGGCCAAGGGGCGGGCGCGTCGGGTGCGCTATGCCGTCCCTGGGGGGGATCCCGGGGCTCCCGATCGCAACTCTCCGTTCAGTCACTCATTACTTGGGATAGCGAAACAGGGAGCTGCCATGTCAGAGGCAACGCCGCGGCTGGGCCCACCGCCGAAGCAGGGTCTATACGACCCAAGTTTTGAGAAAGACGCCTGCGGCGTCGGTTTTGTCGTCGATATCAAGGGCCGTAAATCCCACAAGATCCTGCAGCAGGCGATCGAGGTGCTCGAGAATCTCGATCATCGCGGCGCCAGCGGCAGTGAGGTCAATACGGGCGACGGCGCCGGCGTGCTGCTGCAGATGCCGCATGCCTTCTTTAAAGAAGCCTGCAAAAAGGCGCGCTTTGCGCTCCCGGAGCCGGGTCAATTCGGCGCCGGCATAGTGTTCCTGCCGCGCAATCCCACCAAGCGTCGCAAGCTCGAGGAGGCCTTCGAGCACATCGTTCAGTCCTCCGGGCTGACCATGCTCGGCTGGCGTACGGTTCCGGTCGACAACTCGATGCTCGGCGAGACCGCCAAGAGCAGCGAACCCTTCATGCGTCAGGTGTTCATCGGTCGTCCCGATGAAATCAAAGATGATCTGGAGTTCGAGCGTCGCCTTTATGTGGCTCGCAAGCGCGCCTACAGCGAGATCCGCACTTCGACGCTCGATGGCGCCGAGTACTGGTACCTCTGCAGCCTGTCGTACAAGACCATCGTCTACAAGGGCATGCTGCTGACCATGCAGCTGGCGCAGTATTTCCCGGATCTGCGCGACCCGGCCATGGAGACGGCGCTGGCGCTGGTGCATTCGCGCTTCAGTACCAATACCTTCCCGAGCTGGGATCGAGCTCACCCGTACCGCTATCTGGCCCATAACGGCGAGATCAATACGCTTCGCGGCAACATCAACTGGATGCGTGCCCGCGAGGCACAGTTCGCCAGCGAAGTGTTCGGCGACGATATCAACCGCATCAAGCCGATTGTCAATCCGAACGGCAGTGACTCGGCGATGTTCGACAACACGCTGGAACTGCTGGTGCTGGCCGGACGATCACTCGCGCACGCCGCGATGATGATGATTCCCGAGCCGTGGCAGGCGCACGAGAGCATGAATGAAGAGCTGCGCGCCTTCTATCAGTACCACTCGTGTCTGATGGAGCCGTGGGACGGCCCCGCTGCTGTCGCCTTCACGGACGGCAAACAGATCGGCGCGGTACTCGATCGCAATGGCCTGCGTCCGTCACGCTACTACGTGACCAAGGACGATCTGGTGGTCATGGCCTCTGAGGCCGGCGTACTGAATTTCCCGCCGCAGGATGTGGTCCGCAAGGGCCGCCTGCAGCCGGGTCGCATGTTCCTGATCGACACCGAGCAGGGACGCATCATCGAAGACGAGGAAATCAAGCGTCAGGTTGCCGCCGAGCGGCCCTATCGCCAGTTCCTCAGCGATCATCTGGTCACGATCAAGGATCTGCCGGCGCCCAGTCCGCTGCCGGTGGTCGATCACGACACCCTGGTGCATCGGCAGATTGCCTTCGGCTACACCTTCGAAGACCAGCGCCTGCTGATCGACCCGATGGGGCGGCTGGGCGTTGAGGCCACCGGGTCGATGGGCAACGACACGCCGCTGGCGGCGCTGTCGAACAAGTCGCGTCTGCTGTACGACTATTTCAAGCAGCTGTTCGCGCAGGTCACCAATCCGCCGATCGACTGCATCCGCGAGGAACTGATCACCTCCAGTCAGGTGCTGCTTGGCTCGGGGGGCAACCTCCTCTCGCCGCGTCCGGCGGATTGCCGTCAGCTGCAGCTCGACGGGCCGATCCTGACCAACGAAGATTTCTCGCGCATCCGTCATATGCAGCTGCCGGGACTCAAGGTCGGCGTGTTGCCGATTCTGTTCCGTGCGGCGCGCGGCGAGGCCGGTCTGGCCAAGGCTCTGGAAGAACTGCGCTTGACTGCGCGGCGCATGATCGAAGAGGAGGAGGTCAACATCCTCGTCCTCAGCGATCGCGGCGTGAACAAGGAGTTCGCGGCGGTACCGTCTCTGCTGGCAATTTCCGGTCTGCATCATTATCTGATTCGCGAAGGCCTACGTACCCGCGTCAGCCTGGTGCTGGAGACCGGTGATGCGCGTGAGGTGCATCACTTCGCGCTGCTGATCGGTTACGGCTGCAATGCCATCAACCCCTACATGGCCTTCGAGACTATGGATGGCATGATCGGCGACGGCTTGCTGGTCAACGTCGATCACAAGCTCGCTTGCAAGAACTACGTTAAGGCCGCTACCAAGGGCGTCATCAAAGTGATGTCCAAGATGGGCATCTCCGCGGTGCAGAGCTACCACGGTGCCCAGGTCTTCGAAGCGGTCGGCTTGCGTCAGGATCTCATCGACGAATACTTCACGTGGACGCCTTCGCGCGTGGGCGGTATTGGCATCGATGTCGTTGCGCAGGAAGTGCTGCAGCGTCATCACGCGGCCTTTGCCGAGCGTGATGCGGAAGAGGCCGTACTCGAAACGGGCGGTCAGTATCAGTGGCGTGCTGGTGGCGAGTACCACCTGTTCAATCCCGAGACGATCCACCGCCTGCAGAAGTCGGTGCGCACAAACAACTACAGCGTCTACAAGTCCTATGCGCAGCTGATCAACGATCAGTCCAAGAACCTCGCCACGCTGCGCGGCCTGCTCGAG
This sequence comes from uncultured Steroidobacteraceae bacterium, assembly GCA_964345055.1. Taxonomy (GTDB): domain Bacteria; phylum Pseudomonadota; class Gammaproteobacteria; order Steroidobacterales; family Steroidobacteraceae; genus FEN-1191. Next base: position 12,688 of record CAYFPW010000012.1, read on the forward strand.
CTCAAGCCGAACGGCAGTCCTGTGCCGCTGGATGAGGTCGAGTCGGTTGAGAGCCTGGTCAAGCGCTTCAAGACCGGCGCGATGAGCTATGGCTCCATCAGCCAGGAAGCTCACGAGACGCTCGCCATTGCGATGAATCGCCTTGGCGGCAAGAGCAACACCGGCGAGGGTGGTGAGGATCCCGAGCGATTCCAGCCACTGCCCAATGGCGATTCGAAGAACTCGGCGATCAAGCAGGTGGCTTCCGGTCGCTTCGGTGTGACCAGCGAGTATCTGGTCAATGCGCGCGAGATCCAGATCAAGATGGCACAGGGCGCCAAGCCCGGTGAGGGCGGTCAGCTGCCTGGCAGCAAGGTCTATCCTTGGATCGCCAAGACCCGTCATACGACGGCAGGTGTGGGCCTGATCTCACCGCCGCCGCATCACGACATTTATTCGATCGAAGATCTAGCGGAATTGATCCACGATCTCAAGAACGCCAACCGACAGGCGCGTATCAGCGTGAAGCTGGTGGCGGAAGTGGGCGTGGGCACGATCGCTGCCGGTGTTTCCAAGGCACATGCCGACGTCGTGCTGATCAGCGGCTATGACGGTGGTACGGGCGCCGCGCCGCAGACTTCAGTGGCGCACGCCGGTCTGCCATGGGAACTGGGCCTGGCTGAAACACATCAGACTCTGGTGCTGAACAATCTGCGTTCGCGCATCGTCGTCGAGACCGATGGTCAGCTCAAGACCGGTCGCGACGTGGTGATCGCCGCACTGCTCGGTGCCGAGGAATTCGGCTTCGCAACGGCGCCGCTGGTCACGATGGGCTGCGTGATGATGCGCGTCTGTCATCTGAACACCTGCCCGGTGGGCGTTGCGACCCAGGATCCGCGGCTGCGCGCGCACTTTAGCGGCAAGCCGGAGCACGTCGTGAATTTCATGCGCTTCATCGCGCAGGACATGCGGGAAATCATGGCCGAGATGGGGTTCCGTACCCTGCAGGAGATGATCGGCCGCGTGGATCGCCTCGAGCCGCGCAAGGCCATCGATCACTGGAAGGCGCGTGGCTTCGACTTCAGCAACATCCTCTACCAGCCGGATGTCGGCGAGGAAGTGGGTCGCTGCAAGCAGATCGAACAGGATCATGGTCTCGAGAAGTCTCTGGACGTGACCACCCTGCTGGAACTGTGTCGCCCGGCAATCGAGCGCGGTGAAGCGGTCACCGCCACGGTCCCGGTGCGCAACGTCAATCGTGTAGTGGGCACGATCACCGGCAGCGAGGTGACGCGTCGCTACGGCGCCAAAGGTCTGCCTGAGAACACCATTCAGCTGAAGTTCGTCGGCTCCGCCGGTCAGAGCTTCGGCGCCTTCCTGCCGCCCGGCATGACGTTCCGGCTCGAAGGCGATGCGAATGACTACCTCGGCAAGGGTTTGTCGGGTGGCCGACTAATCATCCACCCGTCGCCACAGGCCACCTTCCGTGCCCATGAGAACATGATCATCGGCAATGTAGCGCTCTACGGCGCCACCGGTGGTCAGGCGTTCATCAATGGCCAGGCTGGCGAGCGTTTTGCGGTTCGCAACAGTGGTGTGGAGACGGTGGTCGAGGGCGTGGGTGACCACGGCTGCGAATACATGACCGGCGGCACCG
>CAYFPW010000012.1:14423-16855 GCA_964345055.1 uncultured Steroidobacteraceae bacterium
ACGGTGGTCGAGGGCGTGGGTGACCACGGCTGCGAATACATGACCGGCGGCACCGTCATCGTACTGGGTCGTGCGGGCCGGAACTTCGGTGCCGGCATGTCTGGCGGTGTGGCCTATGTGCTCGACGAGTCGAACGACTTCACCCAGCGTGCGAACGGTCAGATGGTGGGCTTCGAGAAAATCGAGGATGCGGATGAGATCGCCGCGGTGCGCGGACTCATCCAGCAGCATCTGCATCACACCGGCAGTGAAATCGCGCGCACGGTGCTCGATAACTGGGCCGCATATATGCCGAAGTTCGTGAAGGTGATGCCGAAGGACTACAAGCGCGTGCTGAGCAGTCTCAAGCGCGCCCAGAGCCAGGGGCTGTCGGGCGACGAGGCCATCATGGCCGCGTTTGAAGAAAACTCGCGCGATCTCTCGCGCGTTGGTGGAAATTAACAAGAGCACGCCATGGGCAAGCCGACAGGATTCATCGAGTATCTGCGAGAGCTTCCGGTTGACCGTACGCCGGTCGAACGGGTGCGTGACTGGAACGAATTCCACCACCACATGGAAGAGAAGCTGCTGCGTCAGCAGGGTGCGCGCTGCATGGATTGCGGCGTGCCCTTCTGTCACACCGGCAAGCTCATTAGCGGCTCGGCCTCGGGCTGCCCAGTCAACAATCTGATTCCGGAATGGAATGATCTGGTGTACCGCGGTCTGTGGCGCGAAGCGCTCGATCGTCTGCACAAGACCAACAATTTCCCGGAGTTCACTGGTCGCGTATGCCCGGCGCCCTGCGAAGGCTCGTGCGTCGTCGGTATCTCCAATCCGCCGGTCGCTATCAAGACCATCGAGGCGGCGATCATCGAGCACGGGTTTGAGCAGGGCTGGGTGCTGCCGCAGCCACCAGCCAATCGCACCGGCAAGAAAGTCGCAGTCATCGGTTCCGGTCCTGCGGGTCTCGCTGCCGCTGCGCAGCTGAACAAGGCGGGCCACTCGGTCACGGTGCTCGAGCGCGCTGACCGCCCGGGCGGGCTGCTCATGTACGGCATCCCGAACATGAAGCTCGACAAGCGCGAAGTGGTCGAGCGCCGTATCCGCATCCTCGAGCAGGAAGGCGTCAAGTTCGTCTGCAATGCCAATGTGGGTGACAACGTCGAGGCGCAGCTGTTGTTGCGCGACTATGACGCGGTGGTCCTCTGCACGGGTGCGACCCAGCCGCGCGATCTTGCTGTGGAGGGACGTAAGCTCAAGGGCGTCCACTTCGCCATGGACTACCTCACTGCCAGCACGTCGGCCCTGCTGGGCGCCGGCCCGGACAAATCACCGATTCATGCGCGTGGCAAGGATGTGGTGGTCATCGGTGGTGGCGATACGGGCACGGACTGCGTCGGTACCGCCATGCGTCAGGGCTGCCGCAGCCTCACGCAGCTGGAGATCATGCCGCGGCCGCCCGAGGATCGGGCAGCTGACAACCCTTGGCCGGAGTGGCCGAAGGTCTATCGCATGGACTATGGCCAGGAAGAAGCGGCAGCGAAATTCGGCGCCGACCCCCGTGCCTATGTGCGTACGGTCAAGAAGCTTGTCGGCGACGCCGATGGTGCGCTCAAGGAAGTGATCACGGTCAATGTCCGCTGGGACCGCAACGACAAGGGTCAGTTCGTGCCGGTGGAAGAGCCGGGCAGCGAAAAGACTCTGCCGGCACAGCTGGCCATGCTGGCCATGGGCTTTACCGGTCCGGAGCAGAGTCTGCTGCGCGATCTGAACACCGAGCTCGACGCGCGCGGTAATGTGAAGGCCGAACACGGGAGCTTTGCGACCAGCGTCAAGGGTGTGTTCGCGGCTGGTGACTGCCGGCGCGGCCAGAGTCTGGTGGTGTGGGCCATCAATGAGGGTCGTGGTGCAGCCCGTGAATGCGACCGCTACCTGATGGGCAGCTCGGATCTGCCCTGATCGGGTAGTGCAGGCATGAAGATCTCGGCCTGCATCATCACGTACAACGAGGCGGACCGGATTGGCGCCTGCTGTGACTCGCTCGCGTTCTGTGACGAGATCGTGGTGGTTGACTCGCATTCCACCGACAACACCCGCGCCATTGCCGCAGCTCACGGCGCGCGGGTGATCGAACGCGACTGGCCGGGGTACCGGTCACAGCGTGAATTCGCGATGCAGGCGGCTACGCATGACTGGATCCTTGCGATCGATGCCGATGAGCGCGTCAGTGCGCCGTTGCGTGCCGAGCTGCAGGCGCTCGCTCATGACATCGATGGCGATGCCGACATTGCCGGTGCCAGCATTCCAACCCTGACCGATTACTTCGGTCGTTTTCTCCGCCATGGCAACGCCTGGCCGGACCGCCATCCGCGACTCTATGATCGTCGCCGTGCACGCTGGCAGGGCTACGAAATACATGAGCGCGTCACCATCGACGGGCCGGTGCGTTCGCT
>CAYFPW010000013.1:0-16545 GCA_964345055.1 uncultured Steroidobacteraceae bacterium
GTGAGGGTTGCCACGGGACGCGCTTCAAGACGCTTGAGGCCAATTTCCTCGCCGGTCTCAAGGCAATATCCATAGCTGCCATCATCGATGCGCGAGATGGCCTCGTCGATCTTGCGGATCAACTTGCGCTCGCGGTCGCGGGTGCGCAGCTCCAGGCTGAACTCTTCTTCCTGGGTTGCACGGTCATTCGGGTCGGGAAAGTTGGCCGCCTCGTCCTTCATGTGTGTGACGGTACGGTCCACTTCCTGCATCAGGTCGCGCTTCCAGCGCTGCAGGATGTCCTTGAAATGCCGCAACTGCTCGGCGTTCATGTAACGCTCGCCGCGCTTGGCAATGTACGGCGTGACATTGCGAGGGCCAGCCAGAAGGCTATGCATGTCTTCGGCATCGGCGCCCGGGATCGGCATCACGGTCTCGGGGTTCTTGCGAAAAGCGCGCGCGATGGGCGCCGGTTTGCCGGCAGGCTTCTTCGGCGCGGGCGGTGTCTTGGCGACGGCCGCTTTAGCGGGTGCTGCTTTGGCAGGTGCTGCTTTGGCTGGGGCTGCTTTCACGGGTGCCGGCTTCGCAGCGGCCGAAGGCTTGGCAGGCGATGCCTTGGCCTTGGCTTTGGCGGGCGCAGGCTTGCTGCGAGGCGCAGCGGGCTTCGCCGCGGGCTTGGCAGCGGTCTTCTTCACCTTGGTGGTGGACTTTGACACAGGCTTCTTGCCGGCCATGACAGACTCCTCGAGACACGTCGGTGCGGCGCAAACATTGCGCCCAGACAGCTCCGGGCGCGCGATTATACCGGTGCCGTCGCGGCTGTACAGCCGGTTGGTGTCAGGGCAGGGTGACGGAAGGCGCTGGCGCCCAGCCCGTCTGACGGTGCTCTACGACGACCGTGGTGTAGATGCCGCCGCGGACGTTGAAACGCGCCGTCAGTCGCATGAACCGCGGCGAGAGCAGCTTGGCCAGATCGCCGAGGACGGCATTGGTGACCGCCTCATGGAATGAGCCCTTGTCCCGGAAAGACCAGATGTAGAGCTTCAGTGACTTGAGTTCGACGCACAGGCTTTCGGGAACGTACTCAAGTTCCAGAGTTGCGAAGTCGGGCTGCCCGGTGACCGGGCACAGGCAGGTGAACTCGGGCATCGTCATGCGGATGGTGTAATCCCGATCCGGCGATGGGTTGGCAAAGGTCTGGAGCATCGACATGAGCGATAATCTACACTATCGGCTTCTGCGGCGTCATGACCAAGTGGGGTGGCGCTGGGCGTAGTGAATAAGGGTGGGAGTCGATGCGACTCAGCAAGATCAAGCTCGCGGGTTTCAAGTCTTTTGTGGATCCGACCTCGGTTGGGTTGCCCAGTAACCTCACCGGTGTGGTGGGTCCCAACGGTTGTGGCAAGTCGAATGTCATCGATGCTGTGCGCTGGGTCATGGGTGAGCTCTCTGCCCGTCACCTGCGCGGCGATTCGATGGCCGACGTGGTGTTCAACGGCTCCTCGTCGCGCAAGCCGCTGGGCACCGCCTCGGTGGAACTGCTGTTCGATAATTCAGACGGCAAAATCGGCGGCGCCTATGCCGGGTTCAGTGAGATTTCGCTGAAACGCACCGTCTCGCGTGACGGCAGCTCAGCTTACTTCATCAACGGCGGCCGTTGCCGCCGCAAAGACATCACCCAGCTGTTCCTTGGTACAGGTCTCGGCTCGCGCAGTTACGCGATCATCGAGCAGGGCATGATTTCCCGGGTGGTCGAGGCGCGCAACGACGAGATGCGTGCCTTCATCGAGGAAGCTGCCGGCATTTCGCTTTACAAGGAACGCCGTCGCGAGACTGAGGCTCGCATTGCCGACGCGCGCGAGAATCTCGCGCGCCTGCAGGATCTGCGCGATGAAGTGGACAAGCAGTTGCGCCATCTGCAGCGTCAGGCCACTGCAACCCGCAAGTATCAGGAACTCAAGGCGCAGGAGCGACTGCTGACCGCAGAGCTGCTGGCGCTGCGCCTGCGTGATCTGGACTCCGGCGCGGAGGTTCAGGACGGAGCGATGCGCGCCGCGGACATGGCTATGCAGCAGGCGCTTGCCGAGCAACGCAGTCACGAGGCCGCGATCGAGAAGCAACGCGGCTTCTACAATGAACTGTCCGAGACGCTTCAGCGTGTGCAGGGGCAGTATTACGAACTGGGTGCCGAGATCACCCGTTCCGAAGAGAACATCCGCTATACCACCGAGACGCGTACCCGTCAGCGCAATGAGCTGACACAGGCGGTCGAGGGACTGCGGACGCTGGGTGTGCAGCTGGAGTCCGATCATGCGCGCCTGCAGGAAATCCAGCAGGACATCCTGCGCCTGACCCCGGATGCCGAGCGCCTGCGTGGCGATGAAGATCGCGTGCTCGCCGAGCAGGGCGAGGCCGAAGGCGCGATGAGTGAGTGGCAGGGCTGGTGGGAGCAGTACAACGGACAGCGTGGTGCCGCCACGCAGTCCATGCAGGTGGAAATCGCACGCATTGAACAGCTGGAATCTCAGCTCCACCGACTGCGTACCCATGAGGATCGACTGGCAGTGGAGCGTGAAGCCCTCGGTCAGCAGCAGGCGGATGCGCCACTGGATCTGCTCAGCGAGCGGGAGTCTGTGGCCCGTCAGGAAGCCGAAGATCTGGGTACGCAGCTGGCGTCCCTCATGACTCGTCTCGCGGAAGTTCGTAGCCAACAACGTGCAGCTGAGATTGCGCTCGAGGCAGAGCGCGGGCGGCGAGAGCGTGTCCGTGCTGACCTTCTGGCTCTGGAGGCAGTACAGAAAGCGGCGCTCGGGGAAAAAGACGCGCGCGCTGCCGCCTGGCTCGACTCGCTGCCCGGTGGTAAGCGTCGATTGGCGGAATCCCTGACGGTGGATCACGGCTGGGAACGTGCCGTGGAGACCGTGCTGGGCGATTATCTCGAAGCCCTCTGCGTCGACGGGCTCGAGAGCATCACCGCCGCCCTTGAGAAATTGCCAGGCGGCAACGTGAATTTCATCGAGAGTGGCGCAACGGTTGAACCGGGTGCGGCCGAAACGCTGGCAGGTAAGGTGCGCGGCCCGGCCTCTGTGGCCTCCTTGCTCGGTTCGATCCTAACGTGTGACTCAATCGGCGAGGCATTGCAGCGGCGCGGCAATTTGCAGCCGCACCAGTCGCTGGTCACCGTGAGCGGCGAGTGGGTGGGCCGGAACTGGTTGCGAGTGCGCCGTGGCGGAGACTCCCGTGCCGGCGTGCTGGAGCGCGAACAGCGCCTCAATCAGTTGCGCGAGAACGCGCAGGACGCCGATCGTGTCCAGCGTGATGCCGCTGCGTTGGTCGAGTCGCTGCGCGAGCAGGTTCTCAAGCTCGAGCACGAGCGCGACGCGGCTCAGGGACGCATGCAGTCCGGGCACGCAGCCCATAGCGATCTGCGGGCGCAGCTGGATGTGCTGCGTGCGCGACTCGAAGAGGCGGAGGCGCGTCGTGCGCGGCTTGCCCGGGAAGAGAGCGAGGTCCAGCTCGAGACCGAGCGCACCTCGGCAGGCCTTCTCAATGCCCGCAGTGCACACGCCGAAGCGCTCGAGGCGTTGCAGCGTCTCGATGAGCAGCGTCCTGCGCTCGAGCAGCAGCGCGAGCTAAGGCAGGAGCGTCTGGCAACAGCGCGCTCCGCGACGCAGGCGGCGCAGCTTGCCTTGCGTGACGTGCTGGTCCGTCTGGAGAGTCGTCGTACCGCTGAGGCTTCCATCGAACTCGGGGTCGAGCGACTGATGACTCAGCAACGGGAACTGGAGTCGCGGCGTGTGGCGCTGGAGAGTGCGCTGTCCGATGGGGATCTGCCCATTGCTGAGCTGCAGCTGCGGCTTGAGTCCTTGCTTAGCCAGCGCGTAGATGTCGAGGCTGATCTGGCCAATGCGCGTCGCAATCTCGAGGATGCCGATGCGAGCCTTCGTGATCTGGAGCTGAGGCGCTCGGATGCCGAGCAGCGGGTGACGGTGTCGCGATCCGCGCTGGAAAGCGCGCGGTTGGCTGCGCAGGAGTCCCGTGTCAGGCGCGAATCGCTGCTCGAGCAGTTTGCGCTGACGCACTGTGATCTTGCTGAAATCACCGGCGCTCTCTCGCCGGAGGCGTCGGTCGAGCCCTGGGAAGCCCGGCTGGCCGAGGTTTCACGCAGCATTGAGCAGCTCGGACCGGTGAATCTCGCGGCAGTCGAAGAGCTCAAGGAGCAGACGGAGCGCAAGACTTACCTGGACAGCCAGTTCAAAGACGTTACCGATGCGCTGCAGACGCTTGAGGAGGCGATGGGCAAGATTGAGAAGGAGACCCGAACGCGCTTCGAGGACACCTTCAATCGTATCAATGCCGGTCTTCAGGAGAAATTTCCACGTCTGTTCGGTGGTGGTCATGCCTACCTGCAGATGGATGGAGAAGATGTCCTGCAGGCCGGTGTGACCGTCATGGCCCGTCCGCCCGGCAAGCGCAACAGCACCATTTCACAGCTGTCTGGCGGTGAGAAGGCGCTGACTGCGGTCGCGCTGGTGTTCTCGATCTTCGATCTGAATCCAGCGCCGTTCTGTCTTCTGGATGAGGTTGATGCGCCGCTGGACGAACACAATGTGGGTCGCTTCTGCGAAATCGTGCGCGAGATGAGTGCGCGTGTGCAGTTCATTTTCATCACGCACAACAAGACCACCATGGAGCTGGCGTCACAGCTCATTGGCGTCACGATGAATGAGCCGGGCGTGTCGCGTCTGGTCGCCGTCGACGTCGATGAGGCTGTGCGCCTGGCAGCAGTGTGATGAAAGAATGGCTCGATACGGCGCTTGGCTTGCGAGTGGTTCTACTGTCGGGCGGGCTCTTGCTTATTTTGGTGCTGGTGTGGCTGGAGCGCCGTCGACAGTTGGGCAGGGCCCGTGCGCTGGAGGCCGAGCGTGCGGAGCTCAATGGCGAGCATCCGGCCGTCAATCATTCAGCGGCACAGGTCGAAGAGTCAGAGTTGCCAGTCTCGCGCGATAGTACGGCGCGCCGGCCGTTGCCGGTGATCGACTGGAGCGCCCTGGAGCAAGACAGTGGCGAAGTGGACGAACATGAGCCGCGGCTGGCGGTGCACGCCATGCAACCCGCAGGGACGCGGCCGATGCGCGAGCAGGGCAGTGACACGGTGTTGTTTGCAGGCGCCGGTGCCACCGTTTCCTCACCGAGCATTGATCACTGGCCACCCGATGGTCAGCGGCGCATCTGTAGCCTGCGGCTTGTGCCCTTATCTGCAGAGCGCTTTACGGGGCGAGTTTTGCGGAGTGCTTTGCAGGGACTGGGTTTCATTCATGGCGAGCTCGGCATCTTTCATCTTCCTGACGAGCAGAATCGTGCACTGATGAGTGCGGCCAATCTGGCGCGTCCGGGTCAGCTGGATCCCGTAAACATGGATTTTCAGAATTTTCCCGGCTTGCACCTTTTCATGGTTTTGCCTGGACCGATACCAGCCAAGGACATGCTCGTGCGTCTTTTCGCAGTGGCTGATGAGTTGGCCGAGCGTACCGGCGGCGCGCTGAAGGACGAGCGGGGCTCGCCTCTGTTGGCTGAACGCCGCCACGAGCTGCTCGAACAGTTTTCCGACCTGCCTTCGGCATGAGCCACGGTCCCGCGCAGCGTGCCAAGGCACTGCGCGAACAGATCGTCGCGCATGACTATCGCTATTACGTGCTCGATGACCCGTCCGTCACGGATGCTGAGTACGATTCATTGATGCGGGATCTGCGGCAGATCGAAGCTGCACACCCGGAGCTGATCAGTTCTGATTCGCCTACCCAGCGCGTCGCCGGCGCTCCGTCACCTGAATTCCGGCCGGTCAGTCATCGAGTGTCAATGTTGTCGCTCGACAACGCCTTTGCCGATGAAGACGTGCTCGCTTTTGACCGGCGCGCGCATGAGCGACTGGCTGCTGTCGGGATGGCGGCACCCGAGGACCTGCTCTATTCGGCAGAGCCTAAACTCGATGGGCTGGCAATCTCGCTGTATTACGAAGACGGCCGGTTGGTGACCGCCGCCACGCGTGGCGACGGCACTACGGGCGAGGATGTGACGGCCAATATCCGCACCCTCCGATGTGTACCGTTGCAGCTGCGCAGTACGCAGCAGACCCATGTCCTGGTGCCGCGTGAGCTTGAGGTGCGAGGCGAAGTATTCATGCCTACCGATGGCTTTATGCAGCTCAATCAGCGTGCTGAAGCAGTTGGCGAGAAGGTATTTGCCAACCCACGAAATGCTGCTGCGGGTAGTTTGCGGCAGCTCGATCCGCGCGTCACGGCTGCGCGACCGCTACAGGCTTTTTTCTATGCAGTCGGTCACTGGCATGGCGGCGCCGCTCCGGACAGTCATCACGAATTGTTGCGCCGCCTGGCTGAACTGGGACTCCGAACCTGTCCGGAATCACGCGTGGTGCGCGGTGTTGAAGGGTGCCTAGCCTATTACCGGGATCTGGGTGCGCGTCGCGCCCAGTTGCCGTATCAGATTGACGGCGTCGTTTACAAAGTGGATGCACGCTCATTGCAAGATCAGTTGGGGCAGGTGGCGCGCGCGCCGCGCTGGGCCATCGCGCACAAGTTTCCTGCGGATGAGGCCATCACGCTGTTGCGCGAGGTCGAGTTTCAGGTCGGTCGTACCGGGACGCTGACACCGGTGGCACGGCTCGAGCCTGTGGTGGTCGGTGGTGTCACGGTCAGCAATGCCACGCTGCACAACATGGACGAGATCGAGCGCAAGGACGTGCGCATCGGCGATACGGTCATCGTACGTCGGGCCGGTGACGTCATTCCAGAGATCGTACGTGTGGAACTGGATCGGCGGTCGCCCGATGCGCGGCGAGTGCAGCTGCCGGAGCAATGTCCGGTATGCGCTCATGCAGTGGTCCGCGTGCCGGGCGAGGCCGCTGCACGATGCAGCGGTGGTTACAGCTGCAGCGCGCAACGCAAGGAGGCGCTGCGTCATTTTGTCAGCCGGCGCGCACTGGATGTGGAGGGACTTGGAGACAAGTTGATCGAACAGTTGGTGGATGCCGATCTGGTGCGCAGTCCTGCCGATTTCTGGGCGTTGAGCGTCGCTCAGCTGGCTGAGCTTCCGCGCATGGGTGAGAAATCTGCGGCGAATGTGATCGCCGCGCTCCACGAGCGGAGACGGACCACGCTGCCCCGGTTGCTGCACGCGCTGGGTATCCCGGGGGTTGGCGAGAGCACGGCGGCGGCGCTCGCGGCGCATTTCGGTAGCCTTCAGCGACTCATGGACGCGGACGAGGCGGCGTTACAGACGGTGAGTGATGTCGGCCCGGTCATTGCGGCGAGTTTGCGCGCCTACTTTGAGGATGCGGGTCATCGCAACGAACTGAAACGTCTGCGTGATCCAGCCGGCGCTGCCCTCGAATGGCCGGAACATGAGGGGCGCAAGCCGGTCGCTGAGGGGCCGCTGACGGGAATGACCATCGTAATCACCGGCAGCTTTACGGGTATGACCCGGGAAGAAGCGACCGAGGCACTGCAAAAGCTCGGTGCCAAGGTGGCAGGCTCAGTCTCTAGTAAGACGAGCCTGCTCGTGGCGGGAGAAGAGGCCGGTTCGAAGCTGGCCAAGGCTGAGGCGCTGGGTGTGCGAGTGGTCGGCGAGCAGGAGCTCAAGGCGCTGCTGTCAGGTCGGCTCATTTAACCAGCCCTGTAACGTGCCCTCGAAACGACAGGGCCCGGCATTGCCGGGCCCTGTGGTATTGGCTGAATGCTCAGCCGCTGATCAGAACTTCTCGATCTTGGCGGCCTTCACAAGACCGTCCGAGTAAGCCTTGAACTTCTTGCTCTTGACCACCTGATCAACGCGATCCTTGACGGCCTCGAACGGGGGCGGGGTGTTGTCGCGCGTGTCGTCGAGACGGATGACATGGTAACCGTACTGGGTCTGCACCGGTGCCTGTGTCATCTCGCCCTTCTTCAGGGCCATCACGGCATTGGCGAACGGCGCGACCATGCTCTGTGCATTGAAGAAGTCGCCCAGATCACCGCCATTCTGTTTGGAGCTGTCCAGCGAGACGGCCTTCGCGACGGCTTCGAACTTCTCGCCCTTCTTGATGCGTTCGATGACCGCCTTGGCCTCGTCCTCGGTCTTCACCAGGATGTGATGTGCCTTGTACTGGTACTTCGGCATCTGGCTGACCTGGGTGTCGTATTCAGCCTTCAGCTCGGCGTCCGTGGCCTTCTTGTCCTTGAGGAAGTTCTCGCCGGCAGCCTGCTGCAGCACCTGTAACCGCGAGAGCATCAGCTGCGCACCGGTATCGCCCTTCTTGTCCAAGCCATCCTTCGCAGCCTGTTGGGCCACTGCCGTCGCGGATACGAGGCTGTCGAGCAGCTCGGTACGCTGTTCCGGGGTCAGCTCGGAAGAGGGCCGACCAGCGAGGTTCTTGGCAGCGAACTCGAAAGTGTCGCGCGTGATGACTTCGCCGTTGATGCTCGCAACCGGCTTGGAACCGTCGTCTTTGGAGGCAGCCGGTGTTCCGGCCTGCTTGCAGCCTGCGAGCGTGGCAAGGGCGATCAGCGAAAGGGCAATCCTGGTTTTCATGGAGTCTCTCTGTTTGTTGACGGTTCGTTCAGCGCCGTTCACCGGGCGCGTCGGTCTTGAGGGCTAAAGCGTGGATACTGGAGCCGAGCAGTTCAGCCACCACCGAATGCACCAGCCGGTGCCGTTCCAGGCGGCTCAAACCCTCGAAACGTTCAGACACCACATGGAGCCGAAAGTGCCCGCCGCTACCAGCCCCAGCGTGGCCGGCGTGCGCGGCGCTCTCATCCTTGATGTCGAGCACCGACGGACCGAGCGCATCCTGCACCAGAGCCCGGATGCGTTCAACTGTTGCCGAGGTGTCCGAAGGCCGGGCTGCTCCCATGGTCATGGCTCAGCTGCCATCCGCAGGGCTAACGGGTCGGGCGTGCTGGTTCAGCCACCAGGCCTGCAGGCCGGCCACGACCATGAGAACCACGGTCAGGCCGAACACTTTGAAGTTCACCCAAGTAGCCTCTGAAAAGCTGAAGGCCACCCACAGATTGGCACCCCCAAGCAGGAGATAACAGGCCACCCACTGCCAGTTGGCTTGCTGCCAGGCCTGCTGAGGCACCTGGGAACCCTCTGGCATTGCGGCGCCCAGAAGCCGCTCGGCAAGCGTCTTGCCGCCAAAGCGGGAGCTGACCAGAAAGCCGATCGCCAGTAGCCACATGAATACGGTTGGCTTCCACTTGAGAAAGCGCGGGTCGCGCAGCAGCAGCGTCGCGCTCCCGAAGGCCAGTACCAGAACCGTGCTGATCAGTTGCATCGCAGACACCCGCCGCGAGCGCAGGAGCTCGATCATGCAGGTCGCCACCATGGCTGCCATGAGCACCATAGTGCCGGCGTAGATCCCACGCAGCTTGTAGACCACCAGGAACAGCAGCAGCGGGGCGAAGTTCAACAATGCGTCCATGGCTTCCAAAAAGGACTCCGGGGGAAGGCCGGGTATAGTAGCCGCATGAGCCAATACTTTGAATTGCATCCGCACAATCCGCAGGTGCGGCTGATCCGGCAGGCGGCGGAAATCCTGCGGCGCGGCGGGCTCATCGCCTATCCAACAGACAGCTGTTACGCCCTAGGCTGCCATATTGGCGACAAGGACAGCCTCGAGCGCCTGCGCCGGGTGCGCGGCGCAGACCGCCATCACCATTTCACTCTCGTTTGCCGCGACATGGCGGAGATCTCGCGCTATGCGCGGATGGAGACCTGGCAGTTCCGCCTGATCAAGTCCGCCACGCCCGGACCGTTCACTTTTTTGCTCCCGGCCAGTCGCGAGACGCCGCGTCGGCTTCAGCATGACAAGCGGCGCACCATCGGCGTCCGTATTCCGGATCATGTGGTGCCGCAGTCACTCATTGCCGAGCTTGGGGAGCCGATCATGAGTTCCACGCTATGGCTGCCGGGCGCTGATCTGCCGCTGACCGACGGCCAGGAAATCCGCACACGCTTGGAGCGCGAACTGGATGCGGTGCTGGACATGGGGCACTGCGGGCTGGAGCCGACCACGGTCGTGGATCTGGCCGGCGAGGGTATCGAAATCGTCCGGCAGGGTCGCGGTGTGTTACCGGGCACCGCAAAGGCCGGGAATCGGCCATAATGGACTGATGAGTCCAGTTCCTGCCGGTAAACGCGTGCTCTCGGGCATGCGTCCCACCGGACAACTTCACCTTGGCAACTACCATGGCGCGCTGCGCAACTGGGTTGACCTCCAGTTCCAGTACGAATGCTTCTTTTTTGTAGCCGACTGGCATGCTCTGACCACGGGCTATGAGGACACCCGCAATCTCCCAGATTACATCCACGAGATGCTGGTGGATTGGCTGGCTGCGGGCATCGACCCGGGTGTCGCCACGATCTTCATTCAGTCACAGGTCCCGGAGCACGCGGAGTTGCATCTGCTCCTGTCAATGATCACTCCGCTGGGATGGCTGGAGCGCGTGCCGACCTACAAGGATCAGCAGGAGCAGCTCAAGGAAAAGGACCTGGCTACCTACGGGTTTCTGGGTTACCCGTTGCTACAGAGCGCCGACATCCTGTTGTATCGGCCAAGCTTCGTGCCAGTGGGAGAGGATCAGGTGGCGCACGTGGAAATCACACGTGAAATCGCGCGCCGCTTCAATCACCTCTACGGTCGCGAGCCGGATTTCGAGGCCAAGGCCGAGCGTGCCATCAAGGAGCTGGGTGGGCGCAACGTCGCGCTATACCGGCAGGCACGCAAACAGTTTCAGGAAGCAGGTGACACGGCAGCCCTCGAGCGCGGACGGGCGCTGGTGACCAGCAATACACGCATCACGATGGCCGATCGCGAGCGCCTCCTGGGTTATCTCGAAGGTGGCAACGTAAGTATCCTGCCTGAGCCGCAGGTGCTGCTGACAGCCACTCCAAAGGTGCCCGGTCTCGATGGACGCAAGATGTCAAAGTCTTACGGCAACATCATCGGTCTGCGCGAGGATCCGGATTCGGTCAGCCGGAAGCTCAAGGCAATGACCACTGATCCGGCGCGTGTACGCCGCACCGATCCGGGCGATCCGGCCAAATGCCCGGTTTTCGACCTGCACAAGATCTATTCCGACGAGCCCACCCGCGAATGGGCCGCCAACGGCTGCCGCAGCGCTGGCATTGGCTGCCTGGAATGCAAGAAACCGCTGATCGACAAAGTTGTGTCGGAAATCAGTGTGATCCGTGAGCGCGCCCGGGAGTATCAGGAGAATCCGGAGCTGGTCAACAACATTGTTGACGAGGGTGCCAGCAAGGCGCGCGATGCTGCCCGCGAGACATTGGATGAAGTACGTCGCGCAATGAATCTGCGTGCGGGTTAGGGGTACGTATGGCCAAGCCCACTCTTACGCTCGTCTCAAGCCAGGATGCTTTGGCGATGCCGCAGCCGGAGCGGCCGGAGCAGCGTGAAATGCCTTTCGCGCTGATCAATGGCGAGCCGCTGACCGAAATCCCGCGCGACCTGTACATCCCGCCGCAGGCGCTCGAGGTCTTCCTCGAGGCTTTCGAGGGACCACTGG
This sequence comes from uncultured Steroidobacteraceae bacterium, assembly GCA_964345055.1. GTDB lineage: Bacteria > Pseudomonadota > Gammaproteobacteria > Steroidobacterales > Steroidobacteraceae > FEN-1191. The sequence continues at coordinate 11,562 of CAYFPW010000013.1, forward strand.
ATCTATTGTTGTACATGATCCGCCGCCAGAATCTGAATGTGCTGGATATTCCAATCGCGGAGATCACACGGCAGTACACGCAGTACATCGAACTGATGAGCGAGTTGCACCTGGAGCTGGCTGGGGAGTATCTGCTGATGGCGGCCACGTTGGCTGACATCAAATCCCGCATGTTGCTGCCGCGTGTGGAAGCGGAGTCCGGTGAGGAAGAGGATCCGCGCGCGGAACTGGTGCGACGCCTGCAGCAATACGAGCGCTTCAAGAAAGCGGCTGCGGACATGGATAAGTTGGAGCGGCTTGATCGCGATGTCTGGCAAGCCAGTGCTGATCTGCGCGAGCGCCCGGCCGCCAAGACGCTGCCACAGGTCGATCTGCGCGAGATGCTGCTGGCATTCAAGGATGTGGTACTGCGCGCGCAGCTGTTCTCGCACCACCATGTCAGGCGCGAGCCCTTGTCCATCCGTGCGCGGATGGGCGATATCGTGGCCGCAGTGGAAGAGGGTGCATTCGTCGATTTCATCAGCCTGTTCCGCCCGGAAGAGGGGCGCATGGGTGTGACTGTCACCTTCGTGGCGATCCTGGAGCTTCTGCGCGAGGGCCTGATCGATGTGGTGCAGACTGAGCCGCTGGCGCCGCTGCACGTGCGCAAAGTACCGGCGACACCTAAACTGCAACTGCTGCCCGGTGGGGCTGATGGCGAGATGAACGCAGAAACAACGGGCGAAGCATGAGTCAGGATCACATCAAGAATGTCATTGAAGCAGCGCTGCTCGCGGCAGGGCGCTCGTTGAGCTATGAGGAGCTGGGGCAGCTTTTCGATGAGCGTGAGCGACCTGAGCTTGCGACGCTTCAGGAGGGCGTGCGCGCGCTCGAGGCAGACTACGCTGATCGTGCGCTGGAATTGCGCGAGACTGCCAGCGGCTTGCGAGTGCAGGTGCGCCGTGAATTTAACAATGAGCTGGCGCGCCTCTGGCCGGAGCGGACCCAGCGTTACTCGCGCGCGCTGCTTGAGACGCTGGCGTTGATCGCGTATCGACAGCCCATCACGCGCGCTGAAATCGAAGCTGTACGCGGCGTTGCCGTGAATCCTAATATCACGCGTACGCTGATGGAGCGCAATTGGGTGCGCGTTGTGGGTACCCGTGATCTACCGGGTCGGCCGGAATTGCTGGGCACCACGCGTGAGTTCCTGGACTATTTCGGCCTCAAGACGCTCGATGATCTGCCGCCACTGGAGGATCTCAAGTCCTTCGGAGATGTGGATCCACAGCTCGTCCTGCCTGTGGCGGGCCCGCAAACTGAGGGGCAGCTTGACGCAGTTGCGGTATCGGCGGAGGAACCCGCCACAATCAGCGAGGCGCATGAGAGCGCTGATATCGCTGAAGCCGTTGAGGGCACTCAGAGTGTTGAGGAAGGTGAGGGCGTCGAGGAATCCGTTTCAGATTCTGATGTGCGCTCCGCTTGACTGAGCGTATCCAGAAAGTTCTCGCTCATCTCGGACTGGCCTCCCGCCGCGAGGCTGAGGACTGGATACGGGCCGGTCGTGTTGGCCTGAACGGCCGCGTTGCCCAGCTGGGAGATCGTGTCGGCGAAGGTGACCAGCTGCAGCTCGACGGTAGGCCGGTGCGGCAGCGTGTTGCACGCGACGAGCCTGTGCTGCTCTGTCATCGCTCACCCGGGCAGCGATTGCTGCCAGGCGGTGACGCCGAAGACAGTTTTGCGGCTCACCTGCCGCGTCGTGCTGGTCGGCGCTTCATCAGTGTCGGTCCTCTGCCACAGGTGGATGGTGGGCTCGAGTTACTCACCGCGGATGGCTCGCTGGCCGAACGGTTGCAGCGTGCGGTGCGTAGCCTGCCGATGGAGTTCAGCTTGCGTGTCCGTGGCGAGCTTGGTGACGAGCAGCAACAGGCACTGCTGGCGGGACAACTCGACAGCGGTGCGCGCGTGCCGCTTGAGTCGATCGAGTCCGGTGGCGGCGAAGGTGCAAACCGCTGGTACACCATCAAGGGCCGCGGCATCAATGGCAACGAGTTGCGTCAGCTGCTTGAGCGCTGCGGTATCACAGCCAGTCGCGTCCTTCGCACGCAGCTCGGCGGACTGGCGCTCGAACGCTCACTGGCACGTGGAAGATCGCGACCGCTGACCGAGGCGGAGCTATCGACACTGCTGGGCATAACACGCGAAAGCGGTGCGCCACAGCAGTCCGAGGAGAAGCTCAGCGAGGCGGCTGCGCGTCCAGCGACTGCCCCGAAACCCCGCGGCTCGCGGGGCCGAGCAGCCAAAGGTAGCGGTTCACGAGGCTTTCGGGCGCGACGATCGCGTTGATGTCTTCCGCCGGATACGCTGCGCGGCGCATCGCTGTGCGGGTCGCGCCGGGATTGATCGCATTGATGCGTAGGTTGTCGAGGTGTGCGTATTCTTCCGCCAGCGTCTGCGTCAGGCCTTCGATGCCGAATTTACTCACGCCGTAGGCGCCCCAGTACGCGTAGCCGTGCCGGCCGGCACTGCTGCTGGTGAAGACCAGTGAGGCGTCCGCCGAGGCCCGTAGCAGCGGCAGCAGCACCTGCGACAAGACAAATCCTGCGGTCAGGTTCACATGCATCACCCGACACCAGGTTGGAACGTCGGTCTGTTCTATCGGACCCAGCGTGCCGAGCAGTGCGGCGTTGTGCAGCAGCCCGTCAAGCCGGCCATAGGCCTGACTGATGGCTGCGGCCAGTTGGTCGTATTCTGGGGCACCGGCCGTTTCGAGATTCAGCGGCGCGATCTGAGCGCCGCCGCCGGCGGCCTCGATTTCCGCATAGACTCCTTCGAGTTTTTTGATGGTGCGACCCATGAGGATCACGCGCGCACCGTGGCGGGCGGCTCCCAGGGCGACAACACGACCGATGCCACTGCCAGCTCCGGTGATGGCAATGACGCGCCCGGCCAGTTCATCGCTCGTGGGTACGTGCTGCTGCATCGGCAGCGATAGATCAGCGCGGGACTTCATACATGCTCCAAAAATATGTGGCGCGAGGCGCGTCAGTGTTGCAGCCCGAACCAGCTCAGCAGTTCGGTCGGTGAATCCAGCCAGCCGTCGGCCTGCCATTGCTCCGGTTCGTCATCGGCGCCCAGATAGCCGAAGCGCGCACCCAGCGCGATCATGCCGGCGCCGCGTGCGGCATCGATGTCGCGCTTGGCGTCACCGACAAAAACACAGTGCGATGCAGGCAGGTCGAGGAGAGTGGCGGCCACCAACAAGGGACGCGGATGAGGCTTTTTTTCATCAAGGCTGTCGCCGGCAAGGACGCACGCGGCACGCCGATCCAGTTTCAGGGCGGCCAGCAGCGGGTCGGTCAGCCACCCGGGTTTGTTGGTGACGATGCCCCAAGGGATGTCAGCCTCTTCCAAAACCTGCAGTGTTCGTTCGAAGCCCGCAAACAATCGCGTCTCGGCAGCGACACGTTCCCGATAGAGCGCGAGAAATCGCAAGCGCAGCGTTTCGGACTCGGGCGGCGTGGCATCCGGGAATGCAGTGCGCACCGTAGCGATGGCGCCATGCGATACCTGCGGTCGGATCGTCTCGAATGGCAGTGGGCTCCGTGACTGTTCGCGCAGCAGACGGTTGATCGCATGTGCCACATCAGGCGCCGTATCTAACAGCGTACCGTCGAGGTCGAACAGCGCAGCGGCTGGAAGGGGGTATGTTCGGGGCGCTGTATGGCTTCGCCCGCTGGCCGTTACGGGCTGGCTCATGCGGAGAAACGGGCGAGGTAATTGACGTCTGGTGAGCCGCCGACCTCAGCAGTGCGGGTAAGCGGGTTGTAATGCAGTCCGACCAGATCCTGAAGGGTCAAGCCGGCTGCCCGGGCGTACTGAGCCAGCTCCGATGGTCTTACCAATTTGGCGTATTCGTGTGTACCCCGAGGTACAAGATTCAGCAGATATTCGGCGGCAACGATGGCGCCAAGGAAGGCGAGCGCGTTCCGGTTGATGGTCGAGACCACCACCGTTCCGCCGGGGCGGACCAGTCGTGCCAGTTCGTGCACCAGCGCCGAGGGGTCGGGCACATGTTCGATCATTTCCATGCAGCAGACGACGTCGAACTGACCGGCTTCATTGTCGGCCAGCTCCGCAGCGCTTTGCCCGCGATAGTCGATCTCCAGACCCGTCGCTGCCGCATGCGTGCGTGCCACAGCCAACATATCAGTGGCCAGGTCGATGCCCGTAACCCGTGCGCCCAGACGGGTCAGGCCTTCGGCAAACAGACCGCCGCCGCAGCCGATATCTGCAACGCGTGCGCCAGCCAGTGGCACGCTGGCGGCAAGCCAGGCCACCCGCGCCGGGTCGATTTCATGCAGGGTGCGAAACGGGCCGGAGCGATCCCAAAAGGCATGAGCGAGGGCGCCGAACTTAGCCAGTTCGGCGGCATCCTGATTGGCTGGCTGTGTCATCGGTGGGCGTCCGCAGTAGCGTCTCTTCCGGCCTTGGCCGGGGGGAGGGCAGTATAGCCGCAAAGCTGCCGCGGGCGCGTTGACCGGACGCTTCCCAGACACCGGATATGCTAGAATTCAAAGGCTTTTTTACCAGGCTTTGCGGAGTCGCTTCGAGGCCCATGCATGACTGAATTCGCGCGCGAGATTCTGCCCGTCAACCTCGAAGACGAGATGCGGCAGTCCTACCTAGATTACGCCATGAGCGTGATTGTTGGGCGTGCGCTGCCCGACGCCCGCGACGGGCTCAAGCCCGTGCATCGGCGCGTGTTGTTCGCGATGCGCGAACTGGGCAACGAGTACAACAAGGCCTACAAAAAGTCTGCCCGCGTGGTGGGCGACGTCATCGGTAAATACCACCCCCACGGCGACAGCGCGGTCTACGACACCATCGTGCGCATGGCACAACCGTTCTCGATGCGCTACGTGCTCATCGACGGTCAGGGCAACTTCGGCTCCGTGGACGGCGATGCGCCGGCTGCGATGCGTTACACCGAAGTGCGGATGGC
>CAYFPW010000014.1:0-16341 GCA_964345055.1 uncultured Steroidobacteraceae bacterium
CGGCGGTTACTTTGCTGATGAGTTCGGTCGTCGGTGCGGCAACCTCCGCCCTTCCCACCGGGACGGTGCAGGTCACCAACGTCGAGGGTATCACCGAATATCGACTCGCCAACGGCCTCAAGGTCCTCCTGTTCCCGGACGTGTCGAAGCAGACGATCACCGTGAACATGACGTACCTCGTGGGTTCGCGCCATGAGAGCTATGGTGAGACCGGAATGGCGCACCTGCTCGAGCACATGGTTTTCAAGGGCTCCACACGCCATACCAACATCCCCCAGGAACTGACCGAGCATGGTGCGCGCCCCAATGGCACCACCTCGTTCGATCGCACGAACTACTTTGAGACCTTCGCGGCCACTGAGGAAAATCTGCTCTGGGCGCTGGATCTCGAAGCGGATCGCATGGTCAATTCATTCATCGCCAAAAAAGACCTCGACACGGAAATGACCGTGGTCCGCAATGAATTTGAATCCGGCGAGAACAACCCGGCGCGAGTACTGGAAGAGCGCGTACTGTCAACGGCCTATCTGTGGCACAACTACGGCAACAGCCCGATTGGTTCGCGCGCGGATGTCGAGAACGTGCCGATCGAGCGCCTGCAGAATTTCTACCGCACCTGGTACCAGCCGGACAATGCCGTGCTGTTGGTGGCTGGCAAGTTTGATACCGCCAAGACCCTGGCCAGCATTGCCCGGCTGTTCGGCCCGATCGCCCGTCCGACCCGCAAGCTTCCTGAGCTCTACACGGTGGAACCGGCTCAGGATGGCGAACGCAGTGTCGCGTTGCGTCGTGTCGGCGATGCGCAGTATGTGATGGCTGCCTTCCATGTGCCGGCCGGTTCCCATGGCGATGCAGCCGCACTCACGCTGCTGTCCACCGTGCTTGGTGATGCTCCATCCGGGCGTCTGTACAAGAGTCTGGTTGAGACTCAGCAGGCGGCGCAGGTGTTCACGGAGCTGTACGCGCTGCACGATCCTGGCGTCATCATGGTCGGTGCTCAGGTGCGCAAGGAGTCCAGTCTAGACACGGCGCGCGACACCTTGCTGAAGACCCTTGAATCGCTAGCGACGCAGCCCGCTACGCGCGAGGAACTGGAGCGGGCCCGCGCTCAGGAGCTCAAGCAATTCGAGCTCGGCCTGAATAATTCCGACCGCGTCGGCTTGGCGCTGAGTGAGTACATGGCCATGGGCGACTGGCGGCTGTACTTCCTGAGTCGCGACCGGGTTCGCAACGTGTCGCTGGATGACCTGAAGCGCGTGGCTGGCAGCTACTTGGCGCCGATCAATCGAACGATTGGCCTGAGTTACGCCACGGAAGCGCCCACCCGGGCTGAGATCCCAGCCAATCCGGATGTCGTTGCACTGCTGAAGGACTACAAGGGCGACGCTGCCAAGAGCGAAGGCGAAGCCTTTGATCCCTCCCCGGCCAACATCGAGGCGCGCACCCGCCGGAGCAAGCTACCGGGCGGTCTGCAGCTGGCGCTGCTGCCTAAGAAGACGCGCGGCTCGGCCGTCAATGTGAATCTCACACTGCGCTTCGGTGATCTGCAATCGCTCTCCGGTCAACGGCAGGCCGCCTCATTCGCTGCGGCCATGCTCATGCGCGGCACCACGCTGCATACCCGTCAGCAGCTGCAGGACGAGTTCGACCGCCTGAAGGCGCGGGTCAACGTAGGCGGTAGTGGTGGCACGGTCTCGGCTTCAGTGGAGACCACACGCGAGAACCTCCCTGCCGTTCTGTCGCTGGTGGCCGAAGTACTGCGCAAGCCGGCTTTCCCGCAGGCTGAATTCGACACGCTCAAGCAGCAGCGGCTGGCGTCGCTCGAGGAGCAGTCCAAAGAGCCGAATGCACTGGGCCAGAATGCCCTGCAGCGGCACATCTCACCCTACTCCGCCAGCGACATCCGTTACGTCGCATCGCTGGAGGAAAGCATGACCGAAATTCGCGCCACCACGCTGGATTCAGCGCGCCGCTTTTACCAACAGTTCTATGGTGCGGCTACCGGGGAACTTGCAGTTGTCGGCGACTTCGACGAGAAGGAACTGACCGCACTGGCCGGCAAACTGTTCAACGACTGGAAGGGCCGCGGCCGCTTTGAGCGCGTGCCGTCCGAATACCATGATGTAACGGCCATCAATCAGACCATTCAGACGCCGGATAAGGCCAATGCCTTCATGATGGCGGCCATCAACCTCAAGCTGCGCGATGATGATGCGGACTATCCGGCGCTGGTACTGGCCAACTACATGCTTGGCGGCGGCTTCCTGAATTCGCGTCTGGCTGTTCGCCTCCGTCAGCAGGATGGTCTCAGTTATGGTGCCGGGTCACAGCTGCAAGCAAGCTCGCTGGATCAGTCCGGTGTGTTTATTGGCTACGCCATCTATGCGCCGCAGAACGCAGCGCGACTGGAAGCGGGCTTCCGCGAGGAGATGCAACGCGCGCTGAAGGATGGCTTCACTGCCGAGGAGTTGGCGGCTGCAAAGTCCGGTTGGCTGCAGTCGCGTCAGGTGAGCCGTGCGCAGGATGCGGAGCTGACTCGGACGCTGGCCACCGACCTCTTCATCAAGCGCACGCTGACCTGGGACGCTGCGCTGGAACAGAAGGTGGCCGCACTGACGCCGGAGACGGTGAATGCCGCGGTTCGCAAGTGGCTCCCTCTGGAAAAGCTCAGCATGGTCAAGGCAGGAGACTTTGCGAAGCAACCCTGACATCCGGGGTGGCACTGACGTAGCCGGTCTGCCGCCGTCATGAGTGCAGCCCTGTGGGACATGCTGCTGGGTTTCGCGGCAGCGCTCGGCTCCGGCCTGCTCATCGGTATTGAGCGCGAGCGCCGCAAGGGCAAGGGGCCCACCCGATCACTGGCCGGAGTACGTACCTTCACGCTTATAACGGTGGCTGGTGCGGGCGCCAAGGCCACTGGTGAGGTGATGCTGGTCTACGCCGGTGCGGCGCTGGTGGTGGTGTTGGCAGCGATCTCCTACTGGCGTGACCGCTCCGGCGACCCGGGTGTCACCACAGAGGTCACGCTATTCGTAGCGTATCTGCTCGGCGTCATTGCCATGGGGCAACCTACCCTCGCGGCAGGCAGTGCGGTCGTCGTAACCGCGCTGCTAGCCAGTCGCGGCGCCCTACACCGCTTTTCGGTGCAGGTCCTGACCGCCACCGAGTTGCGCGACGCACTGCTGTTCTGTGGCGCTGCGCTGGTTGTACTGCCGTTGCTTCCGGAGCGCATCGGCTGGACTCCCGGCGGGCTCAATCCGCAGCGCCTTTGGAGTCTGGTGGTCGTCTTCATGGGTCTCCAGGCCGGCGGTTACATCGCGATGCGTGCCGCCGATCCGCGACTGGGCCTCGCACTTTCCGGGTTTGCCAGCGGCTTTGTCTCCAGTACCGCAACGGTGGCGGCACTGGGCCTGCGTGCAAGGCAGCACCCGGAGCTACTCTGGGCCTGCGTGGCCGGGGCGCTGTTTTCATCGGTGACCACAGTGCTCTTACTGTTTGTGGTCGCCATCGCGGTTGATCCGGCAGCACTCCAGATCCTGACGCCCTCGCTCCTGACTGGATTGGTTGTCGCCTTGGGAGTGGCGCTCCTTAGTCTGCGCCGTCAGCCAATCAAAGCGCATTACGGTGAGCACCGCGGCCGCGCTTTCAATTTGCTCCATGCGTCGGGATTTGCGGTCATTTTGTCCGTGATGACATTCCTGATGACGGCAGCCGCACATCGCTTCGGTCAGAGCGCGGTGTTTCTCAGTGCGACAATCGGCGGATTCTTCGACTTGCATGCCGCTGCGGCCTCAACCTTGGCCATGTTCAGTTCCGTCTCCATTCCGCGCTCGGCCTTGGTCATAGCGGTAGCCTGCGCATGGTCGACCAACACGGTGAGCAAGCTGGCTGCCGGATTTGGATCCGGCGGGGTACGTTACGGCCTGCGGGTGGGAGCCGGCGTGCTCGCGATCCTCGCTGCCCTGTGGATACCGCTGCTGCCAGCGCTATCCGAGTTGCTTCGATGAGCCCCACCCGTCGCCGTCGCCGCAGCGGCACGGCCACCGTGCATGTTCACGTCCATGAGGTGGCGCAGTTATACAACTCACTGGACCCCTCCCCGTTCTGGGATCGGGATCTGGATCGCGACGCCGCCGAGTTTATTGAAGGCGAATTCAGCGATCGGCTCGGTGCCGAACATTGGCACTTGCTTATTCATGTATCCGCCAGCCCTGTCGAAGTGCAGGCGCTGCAAAAGGCAGTTGCGAGTTACTACCACCGCCTGGCCGCATCGGCACGGCGTCAGCTGAGCGACCATCTGCGTCGAGCCCGACTCGGTCTTTTCGCCGGCCTCGCGTTGTTTGCTCTGTTCATGGTCGCCCGAAACGTTGCCAGAGCCATGATCCACGACCTGCCGGCCGTGATCGACGAGGGCCTGATCATTCTCGCCTGGTTGTCGGTGTGGCGACCGGCGGAAATGCTGGCGTACGAATGGCTGCCCCTGCACCGACGCCGCAGGCTTTACGAGCGCTTAAGCACAGTGCGCGTCACCGCACACACTGACGCTGAGGCGATCGCACCGGGCAACGGAACTCACGACGGCGCTCCCTAAGGGCTTAGCCGATCGATCAACAACTCCTGCACACCGCGCTTGCCAACGGTGGTCACCAGTTCCCCGTAGGGATCGCCGCTCTGTGCCACCGGCCCACCGCCAGCTGACAAGCGTGCCACCACGGTGACCTTCTGACCCGGCTGCAGCTTGCTGCCAGCAAGCATCGAATCCGCAGCGCTGAGCGTCACCTCAGTCGGTAGCGTTGTGCTCAGACGCTTCACAGCCAGCGGCGGACCACCTGCGGCCCCTCGAACGAAGACGAACAATGGCGCCTGCGGCGGCAGCCTGGACCGTAAGGCCTCACTCACACGTACTGCCAGGTGAATGGTGGTCGACGCATCCGCCGGACTCGGCTTCAGCTGCTGATCCAGCGCAGCAATCTGTCGATCCAGTGAGGCTGCGATCGCATCGGGCAGGTTGCCACGACGCATCGTGGCAAATCGCTCACGCGCCAGAGCGGGGTTACCGTTTTGCATGGCGAGCACAGCTGTGTAGAACAGCGCTTTGCCGTTATCCGGCTCGATCTTCAGTGCCTGCTCGAACAATTCGTTGGCTCGAGCACTGGCTGACGCATCAAGCTGCCCGGCTGCTGCACCACCCAAGATCAGCGCCTCGGCCAGCCCCGTCAAAGACGCAGCATTGCGACCGTCAGCCAAGCGGTTGGCACGATCGAAGGCACGCCGAGCTGCCGGAAACTGCTCCAGACGCGCGTAGGCGCTACCGAGCTCATTCCAGGCGCCAACATCCTGTGAAAAGCGCTCCGCGCGGCTTCGCAGGTTATTGAGCTCATCCATCGATTGCTGCAATTGCGGACTGATCGCATCCCAAGTCCAGTTCGTAAGCCGCAGATACAGAGCTGCCGCCAGTGCCGCACCGATCAAACAGGAGAGCGCAATCCATAGCCCGCCGCGACGCGCAGATGCCTCCGTCCGGCGAAGCACTGGCACGGCCAGCGTCAGTGCCACGAGCACGGCCAGCGAGATCGCAAGCAGCCAGAACAGTGTCATCGGTGCCTCACTCTTCGAAACTGTCTGGATCAGCGGCCAACAGCGCAGCACGACGGCGGAGGATACGGACGGCTGCCACGCCGCCAACGACCAGCAGCACCCCCGGCGCGGCCCACAACCACAGGTTGCGCAGACTCATGCGTGGACGAAACAGGATGAACTCACCATAGCGTGCCACAAGGTAGTTGCGCACCTCGTCATCAGTCTTGCCATCGGCCAGCATGTTCCGCACCTGCAGCCGCAGGTCGGCAGCCAGACTCACGTTGGAATCAGCCAACGCTTCGTTCTGGCATTGCATACACCGCAATTCGTGGACCAGCGCGCTGTAGCGCTGCTGCAGCACTGGGTCAGACAAGGGCGGAGTCATGTCCACAGCGCGTGCTGGCGCCGTGAGGACCACTGAAAACATCAACGTCACAAGCAGTCGGGTCAATAGGCGTGACAGCCCTGCCCTGAGCTCAAGCACCCAAAACGGCGCGATCATGTGCAATCCGCCGGAATCTTGGGTTCAGCCTCGCTGAGATACGGCAGGAAACATCGGCTCCACAGCTCGGCACTCATCGCACCGGTGCGCTTCTGGCGGACCGTACCCGCTGGATCCACCAGAAAGCTCTCGGGCGCGCCATACACGCCCCAGTCGATGGCAATGCGACCATCGCGATCGGCACCCACATGCTGGTACGGATTCCCCAACTGCTGCAGCCAGGCCTTGGCGTCCTCGTCGCTGTCTTTCCAATCCAGCCCGATGACAGGCACCTTGCCCTCATGACTGATCGCCAGAAGAGCGGCATGCTCCGCGCGGCATTCCACGCACCAGGTGCCCCACACGTTCACGAGGTGCCACCCGCCTACTAACTGCGCGGAGGTCACGCGGGCGGCTGGATCCAGAAGGTCCGGCGCATCAAAGGCCGGGGCCGGTTGGCCTATCAGCGGCGAACGGATGATGCCCTTGCGGTCTGCATTGTTCAGACCCACGACCATCACCACCATCAGCAACGCAAAGGCGAACAGAGGCCACAGGAAGCGACTCATGCCTGTGCTCCCCGCCGATAACGCTCGTCACGCAATGTGATAATGCCGCCCAGTGCCATGACCAACGCTCCGAGCCAGATGAAGCGGATCAGAGGCCGGTATTGCAGGCGCAGGCTCCAGGCGCCATCGCCCACATCCTCACCGAGCGCGACGAACACATCGCGATTCCAAGCGGCCCCGATGCCCGCTTCGGTCATGACCGAATTGGTCACCCAATAGCGACGTTTTTCCGGTGCCAGAACGGCCACGGTGCGGCTGTCGCGCGAAACAGTGACATGGCCGCGGAAGCCATCATAGTTCGGGCCTTCAATGGCCTCGCCGCCGGTGTAGCGATAGGTGTAGCCTGCGAGTTGAACGCTGACATCCGTCTTCATGGCCACGTCACGCTCGATGGAGGCGCTTTCAACCAGCGTCACACCCAGCACGAACAACCCGACGCCAATATGCGCGACAGTCATCCCAACAACGCTCGCAGGCATCCGCAGTCCGCGCCGCAGACTTTGAATTGGCTGGATCAGCGAGGAGCCGATGATCCAAAAAGCCACCGTCGAACCAATATAGGCCAGCGGCTTGCGACTGCCGTAGCCGGCCAACAGGATCGCCACCGAAAGCATCACAGCCACGCCTGCAATGACACCCAGCATCCGACCTGTGACCTGCAATCCACCACGTTTCCACGCGGCATGGAATCCGACACCCAGCAACACCAGTGCCGGCAGCATGGGCACCATGAACGCGGGCCCGAAATATGGCGGGCCGACAGACAAGGTGCCTAATCGCAGTGTCTCAGCGATCAGTGGCGCCAGCGTGCCGCCCAGAACCACCAGCGTGGCAACTACGAGCAGGATATTGTTGAAGAGCAGGAAGCTCTCCCTTGAGAGCAGCGCAAAGCCGGCCTCCGACTGCAGCAGCGGTGCGCGCCAGGCGTACAGGGCCAGCGCGCCACCGATCAGCACCACGAGAAACGCCAGAATAAAGATGCCGCGCGCCGGATCGGCAGCGAAGGAATGGACCGACACCAGCACGCCGGAGCGCACCAGGAAGGTGCCGATCAGACTCAACGAGAAGGCGCCAATGGCCAGCAATAACGTCCAACTCTTGAACAGGCCACGCTTGTCCGTCACGGCCAGTGAATGAATCAGCGCCGTGCCGGTGAGCCACGGCATGAAGGAAGCGTTCTCAACCGGATCCCAGAACCAATAACCACCCCACCCCAATTCGTAATAGGCCCACCAGCTTCCAAGAGCAATGCCACAGCTGAGGAAAGCCCAAGACATCACCGTCCACGGCCGCATCCAGCGGGCCCAGACGTGATCCCGTCGACCCTCAAGCAATGCCGCGCACGCAAACGCAAAGGTGACACTGAAGCCAACATAGCCGGTGTAGAGAATGGGTGGGTGCACCGCAAGCGCGAAATCTTGCAGCAGCGGATTGAGGTCCGCGCCATCCACCGCCGGAGGCAGCAGCCGCAGGAAGGGGTTCGATGTGATCAGCGTAAACAGCAGGAAGCCCACACTGATCAAGCCCAGGATGCCCAGCACACGAGTTGCAAACAACGGCGGCAGTCGATGCATGCGCGCGCGGACTGCAACGGTCCACAACGCCAAGATCGTGATCCACAGCAACAGCGAGCCCTCGTGCGCACCCCACAAGGCCGCCACGCGGAAGAACATCGGCAGCATGGAGTTGGAATGATCCGCCACGTAGCCAACCGAGAAATCGTTGTTCACGAAGGCGTTGACCAGTGTCGCACCAGCGAACAGCGTCAATAGCGTCTGCGCCAGCACCGCCGTGCGCACCAAGGGTAGCCAGTCGAGCCGTTGCTTTGCCGCGCCCACCAGTCCAAAGAATGCTTGGCCCGCGGCAACGAACAGTGCCAGCACCAGCGCGAAATGCCCGAGCTCGATCCACATCAGGGCTGGCTCCCGGCCGTCGCTTCCGCTGCCGCAGCCATTCCGACAGCCAGCGACTTGCTCAGCGCTGGCGGCATGTAGTTCTCATCATGCTTGGCGAGCACCTGCGTCGCGATGAAGCGACCGCTGCCGTCGAGTTGACCATCGGCCACCATGCCGGTGCCTTCCTTGAACAGGTCTGGCAGGACCCCGGTGTAAATGACCGACACCTGATGCCGGTAATCCGTGACCGCAAAGCGCACGTCCATCGTGCCAGGCGTACGCACCAGAGTGCCCTTCACCACCATGCCACCCAAACGGAATCGCTGGCCGGGCTTCACTTCGCCGGCCGCAACCCGCGTGGGGTCAAAATAGAACATCACGTTGTTCTGAAATGCGCGCAAGGCCAAAAACCCTGCCAGTGCAACCGCCGCAACGACGCCAAGCACCAGCGTCATGCGTTGCTGTCGTGGTGTCATGGATCACTCCTGCGCATCGCCAGACGGCGGCGCGCCAACTCAGACGCCTCACGAAAGCTGCGGCGTGCCCAATGTATATTGAGTAGCACCACCACCACCGTCAAACCAAAAGACGACCAGACGTAGAGCGCGTACTTGCCCATGGCCAGCCAGGTGAGAAAGGCTTCCATCAGCGCTTCTCTCCGGTCAGCATTGCAGATTCTCCCACCGCCGCCTCCAGCCATGCGCCAACGCGCTCTCGTCGCAGGATTTCACCGCGAGCCCGCATCAACACCAGCGTCGCGGCAAACAGTGTTCCGGCCGCAAACATCATCAGCAGCGGTATGAGCATGCTAGCCGGCATCGCAGGCTTGCCGAACTTCATGACGCTGGGCGCCTGATGGAGCGAATTCCACCACTCCACCGAGTAGTAAATGATGGGCACGTTGACCACGCCCACAATGGCCAGCAGCGCGCAGACCCGATCCGCACGCGTCTGATCCTCGATGGCACCGCGCAATCCCATATAGCCGAGATACAGGAACAACAGCAGCAGCTCAGAGGTCAGACGCGGATCCCACTCCCACCAGGTGCCCCACATGGGCTTGCCCCACAGACTCCCGGTCGCCAACGCCACAAAGGTAAAGCTCGCACCCAGGGGCGCACAGCTCGCCGATACGGAGTGCGCGACATTCATACGCCAGACCAGTCCGACGGCGGCAGTCACTGCCATCGTGGTGTAGGTAAACGTCGACAGCCAGGCCGAAGGCGCATGTACATACAAAATGCGGTAGCCCTCGCCCTGCTGGTAATCGCTCGGAGCGATCACCAGCCCCCAGACCAGGCCCGTCACACCCAGCACGGCTGCCGACCAGCCCAGCCAGGGCAGCCAACGGCCGGCGATGCGGTAAAAGTGCGGCGGCGAAGCCAGCTTGTTGAACCATAGCCAGGTCATCACTACTCCACGTTGATGCGCACTGCCGCTGCAATGGCCAGCGGTGCCAGCGCCAGGGTAAGCACTGTCACCGCAGCGAGCAGATACACCGGTCCGGCGGCAGGCTGGCCTTCAATGATGCGCACTGAAGCCCCTGCACCAAAGATCATCACTGGCACCGTCAAAGGCAATGTCAAAAGGCCCAGCAAGACTCCTCCGCGACGCAGCCCCAGCGTCAGGGCGGCGCCAATCGCGCCAATCAAACTCAGTGTGATGCTCCCCAGCGCTAGTGGCAGGAGCAGCCCCGGAATCGCCTCATAGGGCGCACCCAGCGCGCCTGCCACCACCGGTGCCATCAGCACCAGCGGCACACCGGTGAGCAGCCAATGCACCGCCGTCTTGGCCAGCAGCACCCACGACAGCGGTGTGCCACTGACCGCCAGCTGCTCCAGTGTGCCGTCCAGCGCGTCATCGCGGAACAGCAGTTCCAGCGCCAATAGTGAGGATAACAGCGCACTGACCCACAGCGCAGCCGGTGCCACATCGCGCAGCCGGGAGAGCTGCGAATCAAATGTCAGGGGAAACAGCGTGGTGACCACCAGAAAGAACACCAGCGGCTGCAGCCACTCTCCGCCGCGCCGCAGAGCCATTCGCAGGTCGCGCGCCATCTGCAGGCGTGCCATCTCGAAAAGTGAGGGAGTCCCGCTCATACCTGCAACTCCAGTCGCGCCAAATTGGATCCCGGCACTGACAACGGCTGATGGGTGGCCACCACCGCACAACCGCCGTCAGTCAGGTGGGAGGCCAGTAGATGGTGGAAGAGTTCCTGTCCGTGGGAATCCAGATTGGCGATCGGCTCGTCCAGCAGCCAAAGGGTCGCCTGTTGCAACCGGACGCGCGCCAGTGCAACCCGTCGCTGCTGCCCGGCGGACAGCTGCCGCAGCGGCCGGTGCTGGGCAGAACCGGATATACCCACCGCCTCCAGTGCCGCATCCAGATCGTTGCTGCTACAGCGCCTCCGCAAGCCGCAAAGATACGCAAGGTTCTCGCGGGCACTCAGTTCAGCCTTGTGTCCGCTCAGATGCCCGAGATAGGCACACTCACGCTGCAAGGGGGCCAGCTGACGGGAACAGTCGAGATTGCGCCACTCAAGCCGACCCTCCGCTGGGGGCAGCAGTCCACAGAGAACACGTAGCAGCGAACTCTTGCCCGCCCCGTTGGGACCGGTGAGCTGCAGGCACTGACCAGCCTGCACCGCGAGCGACACGCCACGCAGGACGTGCGTCTCGCCGCGCCAGAGGTGCAGGTTGTGAGCCTCCAGAAGCATCATGTGGTGCGGACGGCGGGAATCGAACCCGCACTCCCTTGTGAGGAAGCAGATTTTCCTGCCACTTCGGTTTTCACCGCCACACGCAGTGCGAAATGCACCAGCGGGTGTTCGTGGTCTGGACTATCCCTTCGCCATTGCGTAGCGTGGCATGACACCACACCGACGCGGCAGGCGCTGCCCGTCTAGTCTCTACACCTTCCCCCGCAAAACGGGGGCTTGGCTCGGGATTGGCATGGCACACGGCCGTCAGCGTTCCCCGAGTTTGGGCAGTTCTGCACCACCGGTTTCCCGGCGGGCACTCCGGCGATCAAAGTCTGCTGCGTCTACCAATTTCGCCACGTCCGCATCTCCGGCGATGCACCCGGCGATGCTTCAGGCCGGAAGTGAGATCTTACACCACGGAGACCAGGTTGAAGGCACAACAGGCCGTGATCACAGCACTGAACGTTGTATGAAGGCTGTGGAGGCTAGGGTCGGAATCGAACCGGCGTACACGGCTTTGCAGGCCGCTGCATGACCACTCTGCCACCTAGCCGCGGCCTGACCGAAGGAGAAAGATGGAGCGGGAAACGAGGCTCGAACTCGCGACCTCAACCTTGGCAAGGTTGCGCTCTACCAACTGAGCTATTCCCGCGCCTTTCGGAGACGCGGAATTGTATGTGGTGCGGCGAGTAAGTCAAGGAATCCTGATCAATTTCCCCTCCGCTCACACCCCCTCGGATGACCGGCGGTACACTCGGACCTTGGTGCCGCAAGGGCCGCCATGGCCGGCATCGCTTCCATTCCAAGATAAGGGCAGCGCAGGCAGTGCAATTCAAACCCCACCCTCAGGCCAGCGTCCTGCTGCTCGAGCCTGAAAATCACGCCGAACTGAAACTCTATCGGGAGCACCTGAGCCGGGAGTTCCCGGAAATGAGGCTGCTTCTGGCTGGCAGTCAAGAGGAGGCACACCAGCTGGCCCCGACTGCCACGGCACTGCTGTGCAAGGCCCATCATGTGAAAGCGTCCCTTCTGGCGGCCATGCCCCGTCTGGACTGGATCCAGGCCCTGACCACCGGTGTGGATGCGATCCTGGCGCTGACTCTTCCGCCATCGGTGACCCTGACCTCGGCACGCGGCATCCATGGTCCACAGATGTCGGAGCTGGCCCTGTTGCAGATGATGTCGCTGGCGCGCGACTTTCCGCAGATGCTCCGCAACCAGCAGCAGGCCCATTGGAGTCGCTGGCCCCAGCGGCTGCTACTGGGCAAGACGGTCGTGATCGTTGGAATCGGTGCGGTCGGGCGAGAACTGGCGCGACGCTGTGCCGTGTTTGGCATGCGTGTCATCGGCGTGAGCGATGCAGTGACCACCGCGGAACACTTCATCGAAATCCTTCCGCGCACGCAACTGACTGAGGTAGCAAAGCGCGCCGACTTCCTCATTCTGCTTGTGCCCTACTCCGCCGACACCCGTCACCTCATTGACGCGCGCATCCTGCAGGCGATGAAGCCCGGCTCATTCCTGATCAACAATGCACGTGGCCCGGTGGTCGACGAACAGGCCCTGCTGGTTGCCCTGCGGAGCGGACCGCTGGCCGGCGCCGCGCTCGATGTGTTTAACCACGAACCGCTCGATCCTGCCAGCCCACTGTGGCAGATGCCCAATGTCATCATCACGCCGCACATCGGGGGATTGAGC
This sequence comes from uncultured Steroidobacteraceae bacterium, assembly GCA_964345055.1. Classification (GTDB taxonomy): domain Bacteria; phylum Pseudomonadota; class Gammaproteobacteria; order Steroidobacterales; family Steroidobacteraceae; genus FEN-1191. Next base: position 12,925 of record CAYFPW010000014.1, read on the forward strand.
GACTGTTATGCGGAGCAACTGATGCCGATGCTGATCGACAACCTGCGTTCATACATCGCCGGACACGTCCCCGCTCATAATCGGGTGCCATTGCCATGAGCTCCAACAGCTTGTCCTACGCCTCCCAGCAACCCGATACACCGTGGCAGACCTATCTGGCGCAGATCGAGCGCGTCATCCCGCTGCTCGGAGAGCTCGCCACTTTGGCCGAGACGCTGCGCAGACCCAAGCGCGCTCTGATCGTCGACATTCCCATCCAGATGGATGACGGTAGTTATCGACACTTCGAAGGCTTCCGGGTGCAGCACAGTCTCGCGCGCGGACCGGGCAAGGGCGGTGTGCGTTTCCACCCGAACGTCAACCTTGAAGAAGTCATGGCTCTGGCTGCGTGGATGACCATCAAGAATGCCGCGGTGAATCTGCCCTTCGGCGGTGCCAAGGGCGGCATCCGTGTCGACCCACGGAGCCTGTCACGCCGCGAACTGGAAAAGCTCACACGGCGCTATACGAGCGAGATCGGACTCATCATCGGTCCGCAGCAGGACATCCCTGCCCCGGATGTAAACACCGATGCCCAGATCATGGCCTGGATGATGGACACCTACTCGATGAACTCTGGCAGCGCAGCTACCGGTGTGGTGACCGGCAAGCCGGTCGATCTGGGTGGGTCACTGGGGCGGGTCAAAGCCACCGGGCGAGGTCTGTTCCTGACGGGCTGTGACGCCGCTCGACGCCTGCGGCTTCCGATCCGCGGCGCGCGGCTGGTGCTTCAGGGTTTCGGCAACGTCGGGGGAACCGCCGCGGAGTTGTTCGCCGGCTCTGGCGCCAAAGTCATTGCAGTGGAAGACGACAGCGGCGCGGTGCACAACAGTAACGGTCTGGATATCAGCGCGTTGCAAAAATATCGCGCGGCCAACGGCAGCATACGCGGCTACACCGGCGCCGAGCCGATTGCCACGGACGACTTCTGGCAGCTCGAGAGTGAAATTCTCGTGCTCGCCGCACTGGAGGGTCAGCTGACTCCGGCGCGCGCCCAAGCCCTGAAAACACGCTTGGTGCTGGAGGGCGCAAACGGGCCGACGCTACCTGCCGCCGACGATATTCTAGTTCAACGAGACATTCTGGTGGTGCCGGATGTCATCTGTAATGCCGGCGGTGTGATCGTCAGTTACTTCGAGTGGGTGCAGGATTTCTCCAGCTACTTCTGGAGCGAAGATGAAATCAACCGCCGCCTCGAACAGATACACGTGGAGGCTTTTGCGCGCATCTGGGAGGCCGCAGAGCGCCATCGGGTAACGCTGCGCACTGCCGCTTTTCTGGTCGCCTGTGAGCGCATTCTCACAGCACGCAAGGAACGTGGTCTTTATCCCTGAGGCTCGGAAGCCTGCAGCTGCGACTGGAACAGACCGCTGTCATTGACCAACCAAGACTCGACGATCTTGCCATTTGCAAAGCGGTCGATCTGCAGGAAGGGTACTTCCACCTTGTGGCCAGTTTTCTGGATATTCAGCTCGGGCACATCGCCGGTACTGGTGCCTTCGAACTGCCCCTCAATCACCACGTAGTCACCGACGCCCCAAACGCCAGCCGTTGACCAGCGCGCATCACTGAAAGCCTGCCAATAAAAGCGCGAATCCGCAGCGTTCTGCGCGCGATTCATGTCGGCGGCATGAGTGCCGTCGTGCATCACATAGTCGTCAGACTGCAGTGCGGCCACGGCAGTCGCGTCATGCCGGTTCCAGGCCTCGATGGCCTCCAGCTCGATGGCCGCATTCTTGTTCTCCAGCTGGCTACGACTGGCCACAAAGACCTTTAAGGGTGCTGCTGGCGCGGCCATGACAGGCCGCGCAGGGCGAGACGTCAAGCCCAGCTGGGCGGCGAGCGTGCCACTGTCCGCAACCCCGAACTCATCGGTGATCAGCTGATATTGCCCATCAATTTCTACACTGTGGCCAAACATGAAGCCAAATGGCTTGCCAGTGGCCTTCCGCTGCTTGCCGTTGCCCGAAGTCGCCGGCCCAGTGTTCGTGCCGTGCATGACCGATAGGCTGGCCATGTGATGATGATCTGCATTGATCAGGAGCAACTGAAGTTCGCCACGCACATCCGGAGCCATGACGGCCAGTTCCTGAGTGGTCGCAGCGATTTCCGTCGCACCCTTGACCCGCGGCTTGCCATAGCCGGACTGCTGCGAAATGGCCGTGTCGGCATAACATTTCGCAAAATCGTCCCACTTCTTTTCGTTGAAGTGATTCCAGCACTGTTGATACCACCGCACGAGCTCTGCGGCACTGAAGCGGTCTTGATTGGGCGGCGAGCTCGGAGAACAGGCGGCCACCATCAGCAGTCCGACAAGCCACATCCCTGTCTTGTTCATGTGCAGACTCCTCGGTTCCATGAGTGCAAACAACGGGCTCAGTGCAGCAGCCCCGGGTTCGCCTGCCAGACAGCCAGATTCAGGGCCGCCGCAAAAGTCACCCATGCCAGATACGGCGCGAGCAACCAGGCAGAGAGCCGGCTCCAGCGTCGGAACGACAACACCGTACCGAGCAATAGGAGCCAGAGAACGATGATGTCAGCCATGGCCAAACCGCCACGGCGCCAGGCGAAGAACAGCCAGCTCCACAGCGCATTGCACAGCAGCTGCGCGATGAACCAGAGGAAAGAGCGACGTGCGCCAACGAGGCTGCCGGCGCGCCATACCAGCCAAGCTGAAATGGCCATCAGCGTATAGAGCAGAGTCCAAACCGGGCCAAACAGCCAGCCCGGCGGTGCCCAGGCAGGCTGCACCAATTGTCGATAGAACTCAGGTGCTGTGACAGAAGCGATGGCACCGACCGTGGCGGTGGCATAGCAGACGATCAGGCAGACCAGCAGTTCCGCCCATCCGGCGCGCTTGCCGACGGGCGTCCCTGCAGCGGTTTCAGGCGCCAAGTGGCTGGGGCTCACGCAAGTTGGCGAATCGGCTTTCGAGCAGATGGAAGCCACCAAACAGCAGCCCGGTGTAGAAGACATCGCCCGCCAGCGCATTGCCGAAGAACGGAATGGCGGCGATGTAGCACTCAATCAGTCCGGCGAACGTCTTCGCGTACATGGCATCGAAGAGCCATACACCGAAGTTGCTGACCAGATAGAACACCGTCGAAGCAGCCAGTGTGGTGACCGCTGTTCGGCCCAGACTCGCCCGGCCGCGCAATGACAGGCCCATTGGAACGACCAGCGCAAATGAAGCGTACTGCACCCAGCTATGCGAGGCGTAGGCCAAGGCTGACCAGGACCAGACCAATCCCAGCGCGACGTTGCTCAGCACCAGCGCGAGCAGTGGCACCGCAAAGGCCAGACGCCGGTCAGAAAAATGCGCACCGCCAAACAGCGCCAGCGCCGTGATGCAGGTGAAATTGTACGGGTGTGGCAGCA